>CANMZR010000037.1 GCA_947502375.1 Polyangiaceae bacterium | reverse complement strand
CGAGAGCAGTCCGTGCTCCTTGTCAACCCAGGCGCCCGTGAGCGCGAGGCCCTCCATGGTGAGGCGGGTCCCGTCGATGACGGGTGAGTAGGCCTCGAAGTTTTGCATCCGGTAAAATTGACCAGGCTCAAATTTACGCGTGGCCGCTGGCGCGTGAACGATCACCTCGACGATCGTCGCTGTCAGACGAGTGACCGAATGAACGGTGGCCCTCACCTCGCCCGTCACGCGCGCAAAGAGGTCGCGTCGCCGTTCATCCCGCACCGTCTGCGGCTCTTTCTCGAGGCTCGCGAGTTCAGGTGCAAAAAGAGCGACCACGTGCGGGTACGCATCCTTTGCGCTGGCCATCGCTTTGACGACACTGCCCGCATAAAACGGATTGTTGTCCCCGTAGTAGCTGACCGAGTGGACGCCATCGTCGTAGCTCGTGAAGTAGCCCTTTTTAGGGTCGTCGGTCGGCTCGACGACGAGTTTTCCTTCGGCGTTGCGGTAAGCCGTGTGCGCGCGAAAGAACTGCTTCCACTTGTCGAAAACGAACGTCCCGGGCTTCTCTTTTTCATACATGACGTTCGGGCTCGTACCGGCCGCCACGCACACCGTCCGCGCCGGGAGCTCGACCATCTCGCCGCTCGCTTGCCACTTACCGTCGAGGAGCGTCTGACGCTCGAACACCATCGCTTCAACGGCCCCGTGAGCATCGACCTTCGCTTCGAGCGGGGCGAGGTTCTCAAGGTAGCGCACGCCTTCCTCGAGCGATTTGATGACTTCCTCGTGATTCAGTCGGTAAGCCGGCGAGTCGAGAACGCGCTTTCGATAGACGAGCGACACGCCGCCCCAGGAATCCAGAAGCGGCTGGAATTGAGGCAGCCGCCCCTCGGCCGCCGCTTGCTCACGCTCGGCCTTCAGCTGCGCTCCGTGCGCTTCTTGTTCGGCCAAAAACTCGCGTTCTTCCGGGTCGAACAGCGACATCAGGTTGGCGGCTCCCCGCTCCATCGCGAGCACGTGAAGACGCTCGCAGGTCTTCTCCGTCTGAACGATGTAGTAGGCGAGCAACTCCGTCGCCGTGTCGATGGCCGTCAGACCGCCGCCGATCACCACGGCCGGCAGGCGAACCTGCATGTTCGCGAGCGAGGACCGCTTGTAGGCACCCGTGAGCTGCAGGCTCATCAGGAAATCACTGGCCTTACGGATCCCACGCGCGAGGTTGTTCTTCATCGGGATGATGGTCGGACGGCCCGCGCCGGCGGCGATGGCGACGTGGTCGAACCCGAGTTGCCAAGCATCGTCGAGGTCGAGCGTTCCGCCGAAGCGCACGCCACCCTTCATTTGCAAGAGGCGCTGCCGCGCGAGCGTCACGTAAAGCACCGTGAGGAAGTTCTTGTCCCAGCGGACCGTGATCCCGTACTCGCTGACGCCACCGAAACCCAGCAAAACACGCTCATCCAGCTCGACCGAGAGGTCCGCGTAACGCTTGATGGGACGCGGGGCAGTCGTCTCGTCACCCGTCAGCTCGATGGGCAACGGCTCGAGCTTGAGGCCATCGATGGCCACACACGCGAAGCCCTCCTGCGTGAGGTGGTGGGCGAGCGTGTAGCCAGCGGGGCCGAGGCCGACGACGAGCACGTTCTTGCCGTTGTACGCGCGGGCAAAAGGCCGTTTCGCATTCAGCGGATTCCAGCGGGTGAGAAAACCATAGATCTCGAAGCCCCATGGCAACTCGAGCACATCGGTGAGCACCGCCGTCTCGACGAGTGGAATGTTCACCGGCTCCTGCTTTTGATAAACGCAGGACTTCATGCAATCGTTGCAAATACGGTGACCCGTTCCCGGGACCATTGGATTGTCGACGCAGATAAGAGCGAGCGCGGCAATGGAGTCACCCCCCTGACGCATCACCTGCATCTCGCCGATCTTTTCGCAGAGCGGACAGCCGTTGAGCTCAACCCCGAGCGGGTTTGCTTTGATGGCACCGGTCTTCGCGTCGCTGAGCCCCTTCGAGCAACTGTCCTTGTCGCGCTCGTGGCAATAAATGCAGTACTCGACCTCCCCTTCGATCTGCCGATCGCTACCGCGGCGATCGGTGAGGACGAAACCATCGCGAGCGCGGCGCTCGTGTTCAGGCCCGACAAAGAGTTCAGGCAACGCCGGGCTCGGTCGACGCAATTGGACGAGTTCCTCGTATTCCACCTTGGCTGGCGCCTTCAGCGACGACCATCGGTGCGCCCGATCCGCGTGACCGACTCGACGCGTGGACAACCATCGCTCGATGGCGTCGAGGGTTCGAGCATGGCGCGCCTGCTCATCCGCAGCCCCGGCCTTTTTCGCGCTGTCATGCAGATCGAAGACGCGCAGCGCGGCAACGGCTATCGCGAGTTCCTCGTCATCACTCCCAGAGCCCAGGAGCGCCGCGGCTGCGCCAGCCTCTGAAAGCCCCGAATGAGCCGCCTCCTTGGCTTCGAGATCGGTCCCCGCCCAAGCTTTTCCCGCGGTCGGTTTGAAGAGTCGCTTTTTCGCAAATTCTTTCTTGAAGCGCCAGAGGGGCGAGCGGCTGTCCGTCGCCTCGACGAGTGCCCGAGCCTCGGCTTCGACGCCGAAAAGCTTCGCGACGAACCTCGACACATACGGCGCGGCCGCAAGCAAAACGAGCGACACCGCCTCGGGTCCCATCCCCTCCCCTTCGGCGACTCGAAACGCTTCGAACGTCGCGAAAGTATCGGGCGCTTCAGAGCGCAACTCCTCGCAAAATAGCTGGTCAAGCTCCCGAAGCCGGGTTGGCTCGAACAAGTCCGCGTAGGCAAATCCAGGGACCCCGAGCACGAGCTCGGACGCGTCTGAGGTGGCGTCCTTCCAACCCTCGAAATCGCGCTGCATGCGCGCATGGCGGGCCGAACCTTGGTTATCAGGGGTAACCGGGCCGTTGGGGGCAAGCGGAAGTGTGCGCATCGTTCGTGTCGTCTCGTCTCGTCTCAAAAAAAGAGCGCGGCTGCTGACGTGCATCGCCAGCGGGCCATCATGGGCGGCGCAGGATAGCGCGCTCGACGCACTTGGGTGGAGTGAACGACAATCCGAATCACTTGGACGAACGAGAGTTCGCTTCGAGGGCACTCGACCGGGTGCCATGCCGAACGGATCGCACCGCGGCCGAGACTCGTGCTAGGAAGCGCGAAATGCGGTGTTCGGAGTCCTTGATTGGCTTTTTCCTCACGTGGGGCGTCACCGCTTGTGCAACCGGCTCCGTGGCGGACGACACGGTCGAGACGACGACGGCAGCGACGACGGCGTCGAGCGGCGTGGGAGGGAACAACGCGAGCTCATCGAGCAGCGCAACCACCACGAGCACGAGCAGCGGCACTGCAACCAGTGGGAGCGGCACCGGCGGTTCGGGGCAAGGGGAGTGCGGGCCGAAGGAAAGCGACATCTTCCTCATCTCGAAGACGAACGAGCTGCACCGCTTCGAGCCAAAGACCGGCAGCCTGAATAAAATCGGGCCACTCATGTGCCCGGTCGTCGGAGGCGTGACGCCCGTCTCTATCACCGTGGATCGCGATGAAGGTGCGTGGGTCGTCTACAACGACGGTCGCCTCTACAAGGTGTCGACGATGTCGGCCGCTTGCACGGGTTCCGGCTTCGTGCCGAGCCAACAAGGCTTCAAGACGTTCAGCATGGCATTCGTAGCGAACACGCCGGGGGGCTCGCCCGAAACGCTGACGATCGCGAACACGGTGGGCATCGGAACCATCGATGTGGGAACGCTAAAAGTCACGCCGCACGGCTCGTTCGGCGGCAGCCAGACACTGCAGCTCACGGGCGCCGCCAAAGGCGCACTTTTCGGCTTCTTCCCCTCGTCGTCGGCTTACCTCTCGCCCATCGATCCACAAACGTCAACCTTGGGCGCGCACCAGAAACTCGACGCCATCAAGACCACGGGCACGTCCGCTTTCGCACAATGGGGCGGCTCCTTTTGGTTCTTCACCGCGCCGATTGGAACCTCATCGCGCATCGATCGCTACGACCCGGTGTCGAAGCTCACCGAGCCGATGAACCCGAGCGTCGGCTTCGAGATCATCGCCGCTGGCGTCTCGACGTGCGCCACGGCCTCACCCTGAGAGCTCGCTCGAGGGAACCCGAATGGCGGGCCCGCGAAGGCTGGCCCGTCACGAGCCGGAAAGCCCATCGCCAGCGCACGTTCAGCGCCTTCGTGAGTCGAGCGCGACCCCAAAGGCGTTGAACGGCGGCACGGCGCTTCAGGAATTTTGGGGGAAGCCGAGCTCGACGCCGCGAAACTGCGGGTCCGGCCACCGGCCGATGACGACCTTGTTGCGCGTGTAAAAACGCACGCCATCCGGACCATAGATGTGCAAATCGCCAAAGAGCGACTGCTTCCAACCACCGAACGAATAGTACGACATCGGCACGGGGATGGGCACGTTGATGCCAACCATGCCGACCTGGATCTCGTGCTGGAACTTACGCGCCGCGCCGCCATCGTTCGTGAAGATGGCCGTGCCATTCCCGTAGGGATGGCCGTGAATGAGCGCTATCGCCTCAGCGTACGTAGCGACGCGTACTACACTGAGGACGGGGCCGAAGATTTCCTCGCGATAAACGACCATCTCGGGGCGCACGTCGTCGAGGAGGCAAGGTCCAAGAAAGAAGCCCTTCTCGTGACCCGGCACCTTCAACTTGCGCCCATCGACGAGCACCTTCGCGCCCTCGGCCTCACCCTGGTTCACGTAGCTCGTGACCTTGTCGAGATGCTGCCGCGTGATGAGCGGCCCCATCTGCGAGCTGGCTTCGAGGCCGTTGCCGACCTTCATCGCGGCGATTCGTTCCTTGATTTTCGGCAACAGTTTGTCCGCCGCGTTGCCCACCGCGACCAGCACGCTTATCGCCATGCAGCGCTCGCCCGCCGAACCGTAGCCGGCACCGACTGCCGCATCCGCCGCGAGGTCCATGTCGGCGTCGGGCAGCACGACCATATGGTTTTTCGCTCCGCCGAGCGCCTGCACGCGCTTGCCGTTCTTCGTGCCCGTTTCGTAAATGTAGCGCGCGATCGGCGTCGAGCCGACGAAGCTGATGGCGCCAATCGCCGGGTGTTCGAGCAACCTATCCACCGCGACTTTATCGCCATGAACAACGTTCATGACACCCTCCGGCAAGCCCGCTTTCGCGAGCAGCTCGGCGCAAAAATTCGTGACCGAAGGGTCTCGCTCGGAGGGCTTCAGGACGAAGGTATTCCCGCAGGCAATCGCCACCGGGTACATCCACATCGGCACCATCGCAGGAAAATTGAAAGGCGTGATGCCGGCGACGACGCCCACGGGCTGCCGTAGCGAATACGAGTCGACATCGGTCGAGACGTTCTCGCTTATTTCGCCCTTCAAGAGGCTCGACAGGCCGCAGGCGAACTCGATCACTTCAAGGCCACGCTGGACCTCGCCTTGGGCATCCGAGAACACCTTGCCGTGCTCGAGAGTGAGCAACCGCGCGAGGTCATCCTTGTGCCGGTTCACGAGCTCGCGATAGCCAAAGAGAACCCGCGTGCGGGTCGCGAGGGAGGCATGCCGCCACGACTCGGAAGCTTTCGCGGCGGAAGCGACAGCGGCATCCACCTCGTCAACCGTCGCGTACGGGACGTGCCTTTGCACCTCGCCCGTCGCGGGGTTGTACACGTCACCCGCCCGCTCGCTCTTCGAAGCGACCGGACGACCATCGATCCAATGCGTCAGTGTTTCCATCCGAAAGCTCTCCGTTCGACCCTGTCCACCAGGGTCGAGGCGGAGGAGGATACACGCGTTTGGGCTTTGCGGAGCGAGCACCGTGTCGATGCCCGTCGCATTCGTCCAGGGCGGCCGCGTTTTCTCAGCAAAAAACTAGCGCCTAAGATCGCGAGCCAAGCTCCCTCGCTCGGCCGCGTCGAGAACCCTGGGAGGGTGCAACTGCAAGCGTTCGTGCCGACGACCCCGGAGGCGCCGGCACCCGCCGCTCCACCCGCGTGCCCGGAGCCACCTTGACCCGCTCCGCCGCTCCCCACGTCAGGCGGCACGTTCGCGTCATCGACCAGGTAGCGCTCTGGCCCAGACCCTTGCACGAGCAGCGGGCGCGCGCGCAGCGTTGGGCCGACCGGCCAGGCCGCGAGCTCAGCCGGTGAGGTGATCGTCGCCGGCGTCGCCTCAAAGTGCCAATTCCGAGCGACCACACTCGACGGAACGAGGCGGCGGCTAGCGCGATCGATGAGCATCAACTCGCCCGCGACGTCAGCGACGCGGACGAGGTGCGGGGCCTCGGTCACGTCGGCGTCATCGGGCAGCGCCTCGAGCACGGCGTCGGTCACGTGAAGCACGTCGCTGTAGGTCGAGAAGTTCCAAGACTTCAATACGGCCTCGGAAACGATCCGGCGCTTGCGACCGATGGGCACCGGAGTCGCGCAGGGCGCTAGCGTTTTTGGACTGCCAGAAAGTTCGGCGTTCGGTCCACCCTCCACCGCGTTGAAAGCGTAAGCGTGCACGGCGTGCGGCTGCCCGTCGAAGGCGCCCCAGGGTATCGGCGCGCGAAAGCCGTGCTCGCACGAGCCAAGCGCTTTGCAGAGATCCTCGCGAGCTTCGTCGGCGTTAAAGTCAACGTATTTGGCGTCTGGAGCGAACACGGCTCCGTCGAACGCGAGCACGCCCCGAAGCGCTTTCGCGGGCACGCCGGGTGACTGCGCCCAACCCACAGCGGATTCGCAGGAAACCGAGTCGAGCCACCCGAGCGGCGCGGGAAACGGGCACGCTGTGGCAGCGCCAGTGCCTTTCGCGAGCACGCCGAGGTGGTTGTTCACGGGACGCCCCGTTTCGAAGATCGGACCCACGTCCGCGACGAACATCTGCGACGAGCCGCCACCGTCCTCGTTCGTCGCGAGATCGAGTTGCGGAAAGCCCGCGTCGGCCGCCCGCGCGAGCATCGCACTGGCCATGGCGGCGCCACCGAGCGAGGCGTTGCTCACGAAGAGGTAGAGATAGCGGTGGTCGGCGCTCACGCCAATTCCGGTGCGCCGGTGCGCGGTGAGGATGACCGAGTCGCCGTCGAAGTCCGGAGCCTGGGACTTACCGTCCTTGATGATCACGTTGTGCGCTCCCACGATCTCGGTGACGACAGGAGCCGCGGGTGGGTCGAGCGTCGCCGGCTGCCAACCAGCGCGACTCGGCCCGAATTCCCAGTAGCCGCGCTTCTCGAAGAGCATTTTGTCCGCCGGCCAGTCCACGCCGGCTCCGCGTGCGCGACCGTTCACGAGCGTCCACCCAGGAAAATCGAAGAAATCCGCATTCACGGCAGCTTCGGCCTGCACCGAGGCTTTCTGGGCCCACTGAGAAGGCGTCGCCTTGCGCTCGTCGTAGCTCGTGGCGCGAACCGATACGCCGGCCGCGCACAGGTCGGCGACCACCAGCGCGTCGCTGCCCGTCCTCGCCAGCGTGAGCCCGGGCCGCGGCTGCGTCACGTCCGCGCCGCGAGCCGACGTCGAGAGCAAAGCCGCGAAAAGCGCACTTCCACCGAACAAAGCCCGCATGCGTGTCAACCTAAAAACCTTACCTCGAAGATGCACAGAATCGTTTCGTACCACAGTGGATACCCTCGCTGGCGCGCCCGAGTGCCAACAAGAAATTGAAGTTAGCCGGAAACGTGTCATCCTAGACGTCGCGAGCGGCAACGGAGTGATTTTAATTAAGAGGGAATTGATACCAGTGAACCTCACTAGGACGTCACGTTTCACGCTGGGTCTTTTGAAGTTGGCGCTTCTCGGCGGGTGCAATCAGAGCACCATTTTGCGCAACACTTCGACTGCCGGCGGTACTCCAGGGCTTGGCGAAGTTTCACTCCTCGCGGATTCCAAGCCGCTCACCGCAATCGACTTCGGCCCGCTCGATTGCGGTGGCACCGTGCCCGAAGGCAAGAGCTTCGTCGTCAAGAATGACGGTGAAGGCCCACTCAAATGGCAGGCGTCGCTCGATTCCAACGCCTACTTCAACCTCGCGGGCGACCACAGCAGCACCCTCGAACCGGGTGAAGAAGCCAAGATCATGGTCATCGCGCAGGCGATGCCGACTTCAGTGGACGCGGGTAGCATCCAGAGCGCGAGCATCCTCATCACCACCGACGATGCCGCGCGACCGGAGATCTATGTGGCCCTGAAGGCCACGGCACAAGGCGCGACTTTCGAGCTCATTGCACCCAGCCTTGCGGACTTCGGCTCACTGCCGATCGGCACACCGGCGCTCCCGCTCCCGTTCACCGTAAAAAACGTAGGCAACGCCCCCGCGAAGCTCGCCATTGCAGCGCCGGGTGATTCGCAGTTCACCTTCGGTTGGACGGGCGACGGCAGCCCTGTCGAGGTGGCGATGGGTGCGTCGCTTCCGGGCCTCGTGGCGAACTTTACGCCGAACAACACGAACGTCTCAAACTCGGCGGGCGTCCTCGAGGTCGTGGGTTCCGTTTGCGGCAAGAGCGTCGAAGCTCTCCCCGTCAAAGGTCAGGGCCTCGGCGGCGTCATCGGAATTTCGCCGGGCATGATCGATCTCGGTAAGGTCGGCTGCAACACGCAGCCGGATGCGCAGGTCATCACGGTCTACAATACGGGCAACTTGGTCCTGACGTGGAAGGGCGAGCTGAAGACCGGGGGGAATTTCAAGCTCAGCCCAGCCGGTGGCGCGATCGCGCCGGGAGCCTCCTCGCAGCTCTCCCTGACGACGAAAAAACTCGGTATGACGACCGACTTCGCTGACAACGCGCTCGGCGACACGCTGATCATCACGACGAGCGTCGGTGGCGACACGCCGCACGAAATTCCGATCAAAGAGACGGCTTCCGGGGGCATTCTGACGTGGACGGCCGTTCCCGTGGACTTTGGCTTGAACACCTTCGGCGTGAAAAGCGCGCCCAAGTTTGTGTCGGTCACGAACGACGGCAACGCAGCGGTGACGGTGTCGATAAACGGCAGCGAGCAATTCACCGGCACCGGCGGCAGCGTGCCCGGCGGTGGTGGCAAGTTCGTCTCGGCCCTGACCTACTTGCCCTCCAACTTGGGTACTGAGAAAGGAACCTTCGGCATCGTGACCGTGGATCCGGTCTGCCAGGAACTCCCGACGGAGGTCGTAGCGACTGGCTCTGGTAAAGGCACGGCGGAGAAAATCTCCCTGAACGGCCATGTCCAGCGCGGGGGCGCACAAGTTATCACCGAGAGCGGTTGCATTCTGATTGCAAATTCAGGCGGAAAGGTCGCCTGCTTCGGTGGAAACGCGAACGGCGAGCTCGGCGCGCTCAAAGTGGGCCCGGCTCCGACTGTCGTTCCCAATTTGAAGGACGTCATCGGGGTCGCCTCCGGCGGAGATTTCAACTGCGCGGTGGACAAGGCCGGCGACGTGTTCTGCTGGGGAAACAACCGCAATAGACAGAATAGCCGTGTGGGCAAGCTCGGCGTAACGAATGTGGATTTCACCGAGGTCCCCCAAAAGGTGCTGGACGTCAGCAACGCGACTCAGATCTCGGCCGGTCACAACATGGCCTGCGCGCTGTTAGCAGACACCACGGTGACGTGCTGGGGCAACAATAAGCGCGGAAACCTCGGCATCGGCGGGCTAAGCGGTGTGACGCAGATCGCCGTTGGAGGCGGCGGGGGTTGCGCTCGACTCAACGACCAGACCGTCCAGTGCTGGGGTCGCTATAGCCGTGGCGCCCTCGGCAGCGGCAGCAGCGATGGACAAAGCGGGGCTCAAACGGTGTCGAACATCAACGACGCGCTCAGCGTTTCGGCGACCACGAGCAGTTCCCGTGGTGCGGCGCGGTGCGCCCTGCGCATGGACGGCACGGTGTCTTGTTGGGGAGACAATCGCCACGGCCAAATTGGCGACGGCTCGACGTGCTGTGGCGGCTATACCACGCCGGTGATGCTCGGGAGCCTGAGCGGCGTACAGCAAGTCGTCGGATACCGCGTCGGCGGCTGCGCCTTGATGGGCGACAAGACCGTGCGATGCTGGGGCCGAAACCACTACGGTCAGGTTGGAGACGGTACGACGTTCGAGCAGCCCAATCCGACGTTCGTCACCGGAATCAACGATGCGACTGCCATCGCAGCCGGTGGGTCAGGCGCTTGCGCCATCGTGACGGGCGGGTCGGTGAAATGCTGGGGCAGTTACGGCGCGGGCAGCAGTTCAACACCACAAACGCTGAAGGGCTTCTGATGATGACCTTACGAAGGAACGTCCTCACAATGAACACTTTCAAGCCAACCCTGACCCTGTTCGCGGCACTTAGCGTGCTGTTTGGCTGCGCAGGCTGCAGTGCCCCGTCGAATTCTTCGAGTTCGGGCGCCGCGCTTGGGGCAGCCACCTTGATCATCGACTCGCGGGCGGACGCGCTCAACCTCGACTTCGGTTTGGTAGACTGTGGTGGGGAGCCCGCCGGCCCGAAGGCGGTCGCCATCAAGAACCATGGCGAGGGGCCGCTCCGTTGGGCCGCGACACTCGATTCGATCGCCTACTTTTCACTGGAGGGCGCCACGGAAGGGACGCTCGAAGTCGGTGAGTCGGCGGCTCTCAGCATCAAGCCTGGGGTCATTCCGGCGAGTGCCGATGCTGGCAGCGTCCAGAGCGCGGACCTCGTGGTCACGACGGACGATCCACACCACCCATCGGTCCACGTCCCACTCTCTGCAACCGCTCGAGGCGCAACCCTCGAACTCGTCGCGCCCCAGCTGGCAGACTTTGGTCAGACTCCGCTCGGCGTCGCGTCGCAAGCGATTCCGTTCACGATAAAGAACCACGGCAACGCTTCGGTGAAGGTCGCTGTGACCCCATCCGCGGACCAGCAATTCGCGTTCGCGTGGTTGGGTGGTGACGCCCCCGTGGACGTCGCTCCGGGTGGAACGATGGCCGGTCTCGCCGCCACCTTCACGGCGACCTCGGCCAATGCCTCGAACTCGGTCGGTATCATCGAAACCACCGGGGCCGTGTGCGGTGCCTCCGCGACCTCCCTTCCGGTCAAAGGCCAGGGGCTCGGCGGTATCGTCGGCGTCTCGCCGGCCACCCTCGATCTCGGCAAGGTCGACTGCAACTCCCAACCGGAAACGCAGCTTCTTTCCGTCTACAACGCGGGCAATCTCGTCTACAGCTGGAAGGCCGCGCTAAAGAGCGGCACGAACTTCACTCTCTCGCAGTCGGCAGGCGCGGTCGCACCGGGCGCCTCGTTCCTCATCAGCATCTACCCGAAGGCTCTTGGGATGACCAAAGAGCTCGGTGACAACGCCTTTGGGGATGTCCTCACGGTCACGACCGACGTCCCCGGAGATTTGCCGCACGAGGTCCCCATCAAGCAAACCGCCTACGGTGCCATCCTCATGTGGGTGACCGCCAACACGGTCGATTTCGGCGCATCGAACGTCAACGTGAAGTCCCCCGCGAAGTTCTTCACTTTGGCCAACGTCGGCAACGCCGCGGCCCAAGTCAAGCTGTCTGCATCGGCTCAATTTCTGGGCACTTCAGGCACTGTCGCCGCCGGTGGGGGAACGTTCGTTTCCTCGGTGACGTACACGCCCGACAATCTCGGTCCGCAGAGCGGCAAGCTCGCGATCTCGACCGATTCGCCCCTCTGCCAAGAGAGCCCCGGGGGGCTCGCCGTCTCAGGATCCGGCAAGGGTAGTGCGGAGGCCATCTCGATGGGTGGCATACCCAAAAACCGTGGCGAAAGGCACGGCGGTTGCGTCATCTTGGCGAACTCGGGTGGCCGAGTCGCTTGCTTCGGTAACAATGAGTTCGGTCAAGTCGGTACCGCCACCAACACCGGCCCGTCCATCATTTCAGAACTAAAGGACGTCGTGAGCCTCGCCAGCGGCGGCGAGCACAACTGCGCCGTTGACAAAGCCGGCGCGGTCTGGTGCTGGGGCAACAACCGCAATCGCCAGAACACCGAAAATCAGCAACTGGGTGTCTCGGGCGTCCAGTTCACCGCCATCCCCAAGGAAGTCACGGCTGTGACCGGTGCCATCAAGGTAGCCATTGGGCACAACCTCACGTGCGCCGTGCTGGGTACGGGCAAAGTGTTGTGCTGGGGAACCAACCGACGCGGTAACCAAGGGACGGGAAACAGCGGCAGCCAATCGAACCCTCCGACCGAAGTCGCGGGACTCACCGACATCACGAATATCGCAGTGGGTGGTGGTGGTGGCTGCGCACTCCGGAGCGACAACACAATCTGGTGCTGGGGACGTGAGGCCCACGGCAATCTCGGCAACTGCTGCGGCCCGCAAGCCATGCAAGTCCAAAATATGGGCGACGCCATTGGCGTCTCGGCTTCGACGGCACCGGCCCGAGGCGGCTCCAGGTGCGGCCTGCGGATGAATGGTCAGGTCGGTTGTTGGGGCGGAGGCGATCGCGGACAGCTCGGCGGAGGTCTCAATTCACGCGGCAGCTTCCAGAATCCTTTCGACGCGCAGGTGAACGGCACAGCCACGGCGATCGCGGGTTTCAGGCAAGGGGAGTGCGCGTTGATGGCCGACAAGACCATTCAATGCTGGGGGCTGAACGAGTCGGGGCAAGTTGGCGATGGGACCACCTTCCAGCACAGCTTTCCGACGACCGTCACGGGTATCAACGATGCGACCATGCTCGCAGCCGGTGGTGCCGGAGCGTGCGCAATCGTGACGGGCGGTTCCGTCAAGTGCTGGGGCAATTACGGTGCTGGCAGCAGCTCGACACCGCAGGCGCTGAAGTACTTCTGAGAGGCACCGTGCAGCGCTCGGACTTGCGTTTTGTTCGCTTTTTTTAGGAACGATGCCGCGCCAGGCCGCGGCGGGCGCGTTTTGGGGGCGGCGTGGCCATCGTTGGTTTCACCGATCCGGCGACTTGCCCGTGAGTTGGACCCGTCTGCGGCTCAGGGCGGGACGACGAGCAGCTCGTAGGCCGCGGCACTCGAGCCGCCACGGCTGTCGCGAAGGACCGTCCACAGGTGAACGACACCCGGAACGGCAGGTGCGCGCCACAGAGTTCGAGCCGTCGTTTCGAGATCATCCTCGGCTCGCCCGGTGACATCGACCGGAAGCTCGCCGCCGGTGATGAACCACGCCACCACGAGCGCCTCACGTCGTACGATGACGCGCTGCAAGTGGGGTTCGTACGAGACGTAACCTTCCGCTTCCGATGCGTCCCAACCGACCTCGAGCTCGAGCGAGGCGCCGGCCGGAACAGCGCCGAGCTCAAGCGCAGCCCCCGCAACCCGCACGACGAGCGGCCGTTGTTTGGGGTTCATGTTCGCAACGTAACGATCAGCAAATTCGAGCTGTGCGTCGGCTGGCGCATTCACCAGACCGCAGCGAATACGCTCGAGTCCGACCGCCACGAGCTGCAGCGCCCCGAGCCGAATCGGCTGAAAAAAACCGCCGGTCGAGTCGCCCTGCCGTCGCGGGGCGATCCCCGGCGGCGCATCCGGCCCGAACGCCGAACAGGCATCGAGCGGCGTTGTACCGAGCACCGCGCCGACTCCCACACCGATGGGGACGAGACCCTGGCCGAGGCACGCTTCTGTCACGCCCGCGGTCTCGGTCATCGACGTCGGTGCGACACAAAACTCCCAGGCCACAGGTGTCTCTGTCACCGTCCCTGCTGGCGTGACGACGAGCGCCTGGTAGGCGACCTCCTCACCCGGACTGGCCTCGGGCGGCTCGGCTGTCACCGCGAGGATCCGTGGCCCGTCAACGAACGACTCCCGCACCCTGGCCGCCGGAAGACAGGACCCGGCCGCCATCCCGAAGGCCAGCACAAACACGCCCTCCCGAGCAACGGAAGGACCGTGGCGAAGAGCCCCGTTCAGCGCGCGCTTGGCTGAGCCTAAAAGCCCATCGCTGCCTGGCCTCCGTCTTGGAACGCTCGGAGAGCAACGCCTCTTGGCCAGCATCATCGCCGGGCATTTGTACACGAAATCCAATGTTTTGTCGTCATCCGGCTTGTGCCCGAACCCAAGCTCGACGAGGAACAAGAGCATGAACCCAGGCACGCCTTCGCCACACCATCTGCAAACGCCCGCGGGGAAGCTTCGGGGCCGCGCCATCGGACTCCCGCTTTTGGGCACGCCCGGAGCACTCAATGCACTCACCGACGTGGCCGGCGTGGAGGTCGGGCATCGCACGCTCGTCCGCGGTAGCGGCCCCTTGATTGTCGGCGAGGGACCGGTCCGCACGGGCGTCACGGCCATCCACCCGCGCGGCCGCGAAAACCCAGGAAGGCCTGTTTTTGCTGGAGTTCACAGCATGAACGGCAACGGCGAGATGACGGGCTTCGTGTGGATCGAAGAGGCTGGTCGGACCGAATTGCCGATCGTCTTGACGAACACACACTCGGTCGGACTCGCTCGCGACGCGGTCGTTAAGTGGATGGTGAAGACGAAGGCCCGCCGCATGTCACCGTGGATGCTGCCGGTCGCCGCGGAGACGTACGATGGTTACTTGAGCGACATCGATGGCTTTCACGTCACCGATGAAGACGTGTTCCAGGCACTCGAGGACGCCCGCGGCGGACCCCTCGAGGAGGGGAGCGTCGGTGGGGGAACGGGCATGGTTTGCTACGAATGGAAAGGCGGGATCGGCACCTCATCGCGCTTGGTCAGCCTTGGCCAGACGCCGGGCGTCGTTGGGGCGCTCGTGCAAGCGAACTTCGGGCGACGCGAACAATGCCACATCGCCGGACTGCCGATCGGTCGCTGGCTAAAAGCGGGCGCACCCGGACTGCCCGAGCAAGGTTCGATCATCGTTGTCATCGGGACCGACGTGCCACTGATGCCGCACCAGTTGCGCCGGGTCGCGAAGCGCGCGGCCCTCGGGGTCGGGCGTAGCGGCGCCATCGCGGGACATGGCTCAGGCGACATTTTTCTCGCGTTTTCGACAGGAAATCCTGACTTTTTCGCCGAAGGAGCGGAGCCACGCCCGTGCCTCGCCGTCCCGGATGACGCGCTCAATCCGGTGTTTGAAGCCGTGATCCAGAGCGTGGACGAAGCCATCTTGAACGCGCTCGTGGCCAACGCGGACATGACGGGGCGGGACGATCGAACGATTCAGGCCATGCCCCAAGAGCCCGTGAGCCGTTGGTGCCGCGCGTTGGCCGCCGGCGAGGTCTCACCCCCAGCCACCAAGTGACCGACGCCGGTGCCCGTTCAGCGCAACTGCACCCGTTCAGCGCAACTGCTTCGAAGCTCAAATGCTTCGAAGCTTTGCCGAGGTCAGCGGCTTCGCGGGCTCGCGTTTGGCATCGACGAACGGAGCGAACTGCCCAGCCTCCGAGTCGAAGGCCGCCACACCACCGGTCTCGAGGGAGTACACCCAAGCATGGAGGCTCACCGCACCACGGGTCAATGCGGCGAACACCGCTGGATGCGTGCGCAAACTCTCGATCTGCGCGAGCACATTCTCTTCGATGCACGTCTCGAGTCGCGCTTCCTTCGAGCTCACGTCCTTGTATTGCGTACGCATGACGCGCCGGGTTGCCTCGGCATGTTTCAACCAATTCGCGACCGCTGGCAGCTCGGCGAGGTCGTCGGGCGGGCCGAGCAGCGCCGTCATCGCTCCGCACTGAGTATGGCCACAGATGATGATATCGCGAACCTCGAGAACATCGACGGCGTACTCGATCGCCGCCGCCTCGGCGCCGTTGTGAATGCCCCACGAAGGCACGAGGTTTCCGGCGTTCCGCAAGATAAACAATTCGCCCGGTTCGGATTGGGTCAAGGTACTGGGTGAGATGCGCGAGTCCGAGCACGTGATGAACAACACCGAGGGGCTCTGCCCCGCAACGAGTCCCTCATAGAGCCCGCGATGCGGGGCAAAAACACCAGACTGAAACCTGTGGATGCCGTCGATTAGTTTTTCCATATTGCGAAGTTCGTCTATCTCAAGGCGCTCTGGAAGACCATGACGATCACCATCCGCTACCCCGCAGGCAAAGCCCGTCTCGTTCTGCGCACCTCCATCGACTGGGACCGCGACGTCGAGCCGGTGCAGGAAAGTCCCGAGCACGCGGTGTTCGAGGTGCCGTTCGAAGGGCAGAATCTGGCCTTCAAGGCGCGCCTGCTGCGCGAGGACGGAGCTCATTGGTCTCGGGGCAGCGACTACGTCATCAGCCGACATGACCCGGATCCCGAGGCCTGGCCTTTCTTCTTCGGGGAGGAACGCGGGCGCGTCAGCGAGGTCTTGCACTTCGAGCGACAGCGCCAGTCCCATGCGGTTCGGGTGTACCTGCCGCCGGGCTACGACGAGAACGTCTTACGCACCTACCCGGTTCTCTACATGCAAGATGGGCGGAACCTGTTCTTTCCCGAGGAGGCCTTTGGCGGGCACGAGTGGCACGTCGACGAGACGTTCGACCGGTTGGACCGCATGAACGCCATCCGAAAGGTCATCGTCGTCGGCATCGCGCCTGTCGATCGGGCCATCGACTACACGCGCGGTGGCTACAAGCCCTACGGAGACTTCATCGTTGGGACCATCAAGCCCGCCATCGATCGCGCGTTCCGGACCCGCCGCGGGGCTTCGGACACGGTGGTCATGGGCTCGTCGCTGGGTGGCGTGGTGTCCCTCTTTCTCGCGTGGAATTACCCGGACGTGTTTGGAAACGCGGCGTGCCTGTCGAGCACGTTCGGGTACGACGACGACCTTTTCGAACGCATTGAACGCGAAGAAAAGCGCCCGATACGCTTGTACTTGGACAGTGGCTGGCCGCGTGACAATTTCGATGCGACCAACGCGATGCGAGATTTGCTCGTGCAGCGCGGGTTTCGCTTGGGCGAAGATCTCTTGCAGTTCAGCTTCCCGGAGGGCCTTCACAATGAGGACTCCTGGGCGGGGCGCCTTCACGTTCCGTTTCAATATTTTTTCGGCCGCGCGTGGGCAGCGGCGCGACGCTGACCTGTCGAGCGCCAGTGCGCCGTTAGCGGCCGCCACCTCAACACGCAGCCAGCATCAACGAATTGAGGGGGTTACGAGCTGGCACGGCGGCTGCTCCTGTCCGCTCCGCGACGAGCGCACGACGGACGTGCGCCACTCGTACGGAGAAACCGATGACCCACCTGACCACCGCCATGCGCCGAGCGCTCCTGCTCACCCTCACCTCGACACTCACTGCATGTTCACTCTCGTCGCACGACGCGAGCGACGGGGCCGGAGGGCGGGCTCCCTCGGCGGATAACCCTGGAGACTCGGCACCGAGGAAAGAAACGGCTGGAGCGCGTGCGCTAGCGCTCCTGACCGAGGACCCTGCCCCAGTCTTCGCCGATGCCGACACCGAATTCACCGTCGAGCGCGTCGTCGACGAAGCGTCCAACTCGCACGTTCACTTGCAGCGTCGCCACCGAGGGCTGCGCGTCATCGGCGGCGACGTCCTCGTGCACTTAAGTGAAACGGATGGGGCGTCTTCGTGCTCACTTCGAGGCGTCCTCACCGTGGCAGAAAAGCCGAGTTTTTTTGCAAGCGACGCCATCGGTTGGGCGACCGACGCCCTCGGCCTCGAACGTCCAGAGCTGGCGCACGCGGAGCTCGTCGTCTACGCACGAGCTGGCCTTAGTCGGCTGGCCTACGAGGTGGTCCTACGGGAAGACCGTGCCATGCCACCCAGCGAACTTCATGCGTTCATCTCGGCCAGCGACGGCGAGCTTATCGACCACTGGGATGCCGTTGAATCGCTCAGCAGCAAAGGCACGGGCTACTACTCAGGCGCGATCCCGCTGACGAGCAAGAAACAAGGAACCGGGGCCGTTCTTTACGATGCCAAGCGTGGCGGCACCGAAACCGTCGACGCCATGAACGGCGCGGGCAACAGCGACAAAAGTGTTTACAGTGCAACGGGGGTCTTTGGTACGGGCGCCCTCACCTCCCGTGCGTCGCTCTCCGCAGACGTTCACTATGCGATGGCGGCGACCTGGGACTACTTCCACTTGGTGCATGGTCGCAACGGGATCGACGGCGCCGGCCACGGCTTGTGGGCACGGTCCCATTACGGCAATAACCTCGCCAACGCGTTCTTCGATCCATTGTGTGGTTGCATCAGTCTTGGCGATGGAAACCCGTCGTTTCCAGGGGGCGCAATCGGGGCGCTGGCGTCGCTCGACATCGTCGCGCACGAGGTCACCCACGCCGTCACGCGGGCGACGGCGGGACTCTACGGCTCGGGTGAGTCCGGAGCCCTCAACGAAGCGACGAGCGACCTGTTCGGGACCATGGTCGAGCGGCAGGCCAACAACGCGAAAGACGTCCCCGACTGGCTCATCGGGGAACGCGTCCGTCCGCCGCTCGGCCTTCGCTCGATGGCCTACCCCGAGAAAGACGGGCTCTCCGTCGGCTGTTGGAGCGTCAATGCAAAAAAACTCGACCCGCATTTTTCATCCGGGATCGCGAACCACTTTTTTTACCTGCTTTCCGAAGGCACGACTCCTTCGACCCACACCTGCGGCAGCAAAACGGGCTTCGTGGGGATCGGCGCCGAGCAAACCGCCACCCTTTGGTACCGCGCGC
>CANMZR010000036.1 GCA_947502375.1 Polyangiaceae bacterium | reverse complement strand
CGGAGAGGTCGCGACCTCTCCGTGATGATGTTCGACATCGACCACTTCAAGCGCATCAACGACCTCCACGGCCACCTGGCTGGCGACTTCGTGTTGAAAGAAATCGCACGGCTGGTTCAGTCACGGATCCGCCGTGACGAAGTCTTTGCCCGCTACGGCGGCGAAGAGTTTTGCATCATCCTGCCAGAAACGGCACTCGAAGGAGCGGCGGAGCTGGGAGAGCGCCTCCGGCAACAAATCCACGAGCACACCTTCGTTTTCCAAAAAGACAGCATCCGAACGACGATCAGCGTCGGCTGTGCTCTCATGAACGAAGACGACCGCACCACAACGGAACTCTTGCAGCGCGCCGACGAGCGGCTCTATCACGCGAAGAACACCGGTCGAAACCGCGTGTGCGCGTGAAGGGGCGAGCGCCCTTCTTGAAGGAACGAGAACGTGGTGGCTCGAGAGGGCACTTTGGCTGACAGCTCCTCGGAGACCCCGGGGGAGAGCCTCGTCCCCGGACCACGGTCCCGCGCACACGCCCGCCGCGCAGCCCTCGTCGAGTGCCCCGCTTTCGGTCACCGGCGCAGCGAACGGCCGGGCGCCTTGCCAGAGGATTCGGCCCCCATCGTCCTCGCACGTGCCGCGGGCTGCGAGCTCTTCGACGTCGACGGCAACCGCTATCTCGACTTCGCGGCCGGCTTCGGCTCGGTGCTCATCGGCCATGGACACCCGGCACTCAAACGCGCCATCCGCGAGCAAAGCGATTTGCTGATTCAAGGCCTCGGCGACCTGTTTTCAAGCGACGTAAAGGTCGCTCTGATGGAAAACCTCGCCGCGTTGCACCCCTCCGGCCACGGCCAAGTGCTGCTCACCCAATCGGGAAGTGACGCGGTCGCCGCCGCGCTGAAAACAGCCACGCTCGCCACGGGGCGGCACGGTTTTATCGCGTTCGATGGGGCCTACCACGGGCTCGGCTTCGGCCCGCTCGCCGCGTGCGGATTTCAAGCGAGTTTTCGCGAGCCGTTCGCGCCGCAGCTGAATGCGCACGTGCGCTTCTGCCCTTACCCCGGCGTGCGTGGTGCGAGCGCGGAGCAGGCTCTCGACCTCGTCCAAAAAACCCTTCGCACCGAGTCAATTGCCGGCATTCTTGTCGAGCCTCTGATGGGACGGGGCGGCTGCACGGCGCCTCCTTTAGGGTTTCTCGTGGAGCTCGGACGACTTGCACACGATGCCGGCGCGTTGCTCATTGCAGACGAAGTGTGGACGGGCCTCGGGCGCGCGGGGGGCTGGCTCCGAAGCTCGCTCGACGGTGCTCTTGCGGACATCGTCTGCTTGGGAAAAGGCCTCGGAGGCGGCTTGCCTATCTCGGCGTGCGTGGCTTCACAGGAGGCCATGGCGGGCTGGGCCAGTGGTGACACCATTCACACCTCGACACACGCCGGCGCTCCGCTCGGCTGTGCCGCGGCGTTGGCCGTGCTGAACACGTTGAAAGCGGAGAGCTTGGTGGCGGGAGCGTCGGCGCTCGGCGAACGAGTCCAAACGCTGCTGCGCGCACGCCTCGGGCATCCCCGGATCATCGACATTCGAGGGGCAGGCTTGATGATCGGCATCGAACTCGACTCCGCTCGAACCGCACTCCAAACGACGCGCCGACTGTTGCGTCGAGGCTTCCTCGTCGTGACGGGTGGCATCGACGGAGCGACGTTGACCTTGACGCCGCCGCTTACGATGAGCGAAGCCAACTTCGCCGCGCTCGGCGACGCGATCCGTGAATGCGTCGAGGAGCCATGAGCGTGGAGACCGAGAGCCGCGCCTTGCACGGGCGCGTTCGAGCGTTCATCGACAAGAGTCTTACGGCCGCCGCGTGCGAGTCTTTCGATTCGTTAGCCTGCGCCCTCGCTCGCTTTCAAGCCGAACACGTGCCGGTCGTTCGGGCGGCTTTTCGACGAGCCGGCATCCACCCCGCCGACCTCTCGAGCGCCAATCAAATTCCTGCGATTCCGACAGATATTTTTCGTCTGCGACGGGTCGCCGCTCACCCCGAAAACCTCGACACACGAGTCTTCGAAACCAGCGGCACGACCTTCGGGAAGCCGGGGCACCATGCGTTTCGTGAGCTCGACACCTACCATCACGGGGCCCTTCGGTGGGCGGAGCAGATGCTCTGGCCGGACGACCCCAGGCTCCGAGTCGTGTTGCTCGCCTGCAGCGAGGCACAGGCGCCGACGTCCTCTCTCTCCTACATGCTCGCGCGCTTTGCCGACCGTCACGGGAACGGCGCGTGGTTCTGGGACGGCGAACGACTCGACCTGCCCGGGCTCGTCGCGGCCCTTACAATTGCGTCGAACGTGCCGGTACTGGTAGCGGGAACATCTTTCGCATTCGTGCACCTCTGCGACACCCTCTCGGGGCCCTTGCCACTACCAAAAGGCAGCCGCGTGATGCAAACGGGCGGCTTCAAGGGCCGTTCAAGGGAGGTGGCTCCGACCGAACTGCGAGCGAGCCTCTCGAAGACGTTCGATCTCGCAGAGAACGCCATCGTCGCAGAATATGGAATGACCGAGCTCTCGAGCCAGCTCTACCAGCGGCTCGGCGACGCAGGGGATCGCTACCTCGCGCCACCGTGGCTTCGGGTGGAGGCGGCCTGTCCGGAAACGCTGGCGCTCTTGCCGCGTGGCTACGAGGGCATCGCGCGCTTTCTGGATCTCGCGAACGTCGACTCATCGGTGGGCATTCAGACGGCCGACCGGGTGATCGTCGACGAGGACGGCGGCGTCACCCTGCTCGGTCGACTGCCCGGTGCTCCTCCAAGGGGCTGCTCGCTTTCCATCGAACACGTGCTCACGGCCGATGGTTGATGGAAAGCGGCGAAGGACGGATGCCGCGGCCCGTGTGCGCGCGCTCCTCGCTGTCGCCAGACGCATCGCCGATCCAGGTGATTCGCTGGGTGTTTGTGCAAGAGCGCGGCTGTGTGAGCTTTCAGACTTGTCGCTTTCTGGGGTGGAGCTTGCGCTTTCTCGCCACCTCGAAACGGCCGCGAGTGACACCGAGCTCGCGACCTTTATCGAGCGGGCCGAAGAAAGCGCGCGCTGCGCCGTGGTCCTTTCAGGAAACGTCTGCACAGCGGCGCTGCGTGCTCTCGCATTCGGACTCGCGACCGCTTCGTCCGTGCTCGTGAAGCCCTCCCGTCGCGACCCGGTTCTCGCCGAGTTGCTCGCCGCCGAGCTGCCCACGCTCGAAGTCGTTCGGTCCGTAGAGGAGGCCCTTGACCGCCTTCAAGCAGGAGATGAGCTTCACGTCTATGGCAGCGACGTCACCGTGGCCGCAATCGAGCCGCGAGCCACCGCGCGAGGGCTCACGCTGCGGAGCCACGGCAGCGGCTTCGGGGTGGCCGCCATCGAAGCGGATGACGCAATCGAGTCGGCCGCCGTGGCCCTCGCAACGGCACTCGTGCCTTTCGATGGGCGGGGCTGCTTGTCACCGCGCCTCGCCTTCGTCGCGGGCGGCAGAGAGCACGGGCGAGCGTTCGCCGATAGCCTGAGCGGGGCCCTCTCGAAGCTGGCTCTGACGGTGCCCCGCGGGACCCTTTCCACGCTCGAGCGAGGTGAACTTTCGCGCTTCGCTAACGCGTACCAGCTGCTTGGAGAAGTGTGGCAGCACCAGGACCATTTGGTCGCTTTCGACCCGTTCCCCGAGGCGCTTTCCCTGGCACCCGCGCACCGCGGCGTCTGCGTCATCGCGGCCGAAGCCGCCGTGGCCGCCCACTTGCTCACGCCCTTTAGCCGCCGTGTCACGGCCATCGGTCAGGTGGGAAACCGGCCTGGGCCGCTCGCGCACGCCTTGGCTCAAACATCCCCCTTCGCGCGCCTGGGGCGACTCGAAAACATGCAACGGCCACCCTTCGATGGGCCGGTGGATTTACGCAATATCCTTGCTCAGAGCGCAGGAACGAAGACCCGCTCGCGGTAGTAACGCAGCTCCGCTATCGACTCGCGAATATCGTCCAGCGCCCGATGTTTGTCGCTCTTCGGAAACGGCGGAACTTGCGCGCCATACCAACGACGGACCAGCTCTTTCACGGTCGAGACATCCAGGTTGCGGTAGTGCAGAAAGCCGCACAAGGCAGGCATGTGGCGCTCGAGGAACTGACGATCTTTGTGGACCGAGTTGCCGCAAAGGGGCGAGCTCCCCGCCTGGCAATGCTGCCTCACGAACTCGAGCGTGGCGCCCTCCGCCTCACTCATCGAAAGCGTGGTTGCCCGAAGTTTATCGAGGAGCCCGCTCTTGGTATGCAGGTTCAGGACGAAGGAATCCATCCGAGCGAGGGCCTCTTCGGGCTGATGAATAACGAGGTTCGGCCCCTCCGCCAGGACGTTGAGGTCTGGGTCCGTAACGATCGTCGCGACCTCGACAATCGTGTGGTGCCCGGCGTCGAGGCCCGTCATTTCAAGATCGATCCAGACCAAGCGACTTTCCATGCGGGGCTCATAACACGAGCTTGTGATACCGTGCTGGCAGCATGCGCCTATCGGGCAGAGCCGTCGGTTTCATCCTTAGCGTCATCCCGGGCCTCGTCGTTAGCGTCGGGTGCGAGCGGCGCACGCCGCAGTGCAATCGTTTTGTTGATATCATCAATGAAAATCAACGAAAAATGGCGGAGGTCCTCAAGTTCGCGGGGGGTCCGGCGCCGACACAGGAATCGCTCGAGACCTACGCCAAGGCGAACGACGTTATCGTGGTGGAGCTCCGGAAGCTCAAGCTGAAGGACGCTCGGCTCGAAGGGTTTCGGGACCGTTACATCGAGCTGAGCCAAGGACTTGCGGCCGGCGTCCGTAAGACGGCCTCGAAGCTTGGGACCTTCCCCGAAGACGCGCAAAAGGCGGCGGAAGAAGTAAAGGCCTTCAGCCCAAAGAAGCATGATCTCGAGAAGTCGATCAACGAGTTCTGCCGCGGCAAGGACGACTGAACGCGAGCCGGTTTACGGAAGCCTGAGCCCTCGACTCGTCAGTTCAATTGCTCGGGGGGCGCGAGGGCGCGAAGCGGCGGACGAAGCTCCCATTGCTCCGAGGCCGTGACCCGAACCACCGGCAAGAGATCCGCCGCACGAGAAACCTCCCGCAGCTCAGGTCGTGCGAGCAGCCCCAGGAGCGGGATACTGACGGCCGGGGGAGCCGTCGGATTCAAGACGAGGGCCATGCGCACCCGCGGGCGCCGGCACCAGGATTTCGCTATCTCCACCATGACCTTGGCGATGGCGGGTCGACGCGCCGCCATCGCGACGACATCGCTCTCGGTAAGGCGAGGATTCGCGAGCAAGATCTGCGCGACCATCGGATGAGGATCGCTGAGGAGCTTTGCCAGCTGGGCCCGCGAAGGCTTTCTGGCAAGCGCCCGACGTTCACCGAGGGTCAGCGCGCGCTCCTCTTTGTCCACCGGCTCGGGGCTATCCAGCCGATGACCTTGCCGAGAGCTGCACCGCAGGAGGCGGCTCACCGCAGGCAGACAGGCCTCCCGGGCCGCGAGGCGTACGCCTTGAATGGGCGCAAGGTTTTCAGGATCCACCAGCACCGGAACGAACGCTAAAAGCGCAGCGCGCGACGCTTCCTCGGCCGCATCGACGCGTTGGCAGAGCTCCTCGAAGGCGAACGCGAGTTCGTCCGGTTGACCCTCGAGCAACTCCCAGCGAGCGAACGCAACCTTCAGCGGAAAGTCGGAGAGCCCCGGTAGCGTCGCGAGCCATCGTCCGAGCCGAAGGCTCACCCTGGAACGCCCTCGCCACTGCGAAACACGCGCATGACCTCCTCGGGCATGCGACGCAAAGCGAGCTGCGGACCCACACAGGCGAGCTGCGTTTCGACCTCCGCCAACACCTGACTCGCGCGCGTCACCGAGTAGCGAAAACGCACCGAGACCCGCGTCAGCTCGGCCAGCGTCGTCTCGATGTCGAGGACGTCCTCGAAGCGCGCCGGAAGCCGGTAACGAATGCGAACGTCAACGACCGGCAACTGAACTCCCTGCCGTTCCCAGTCGGCATAGGAAACCCCGCGCTTGTGAAGCCACTCGACGCGCGCCGCCTCGCAATAAACCAAGTAGTTGGCGTGATGGACGATCGCCATCATGTCGGTCTCGCAGAAGCGCACGCGCAAGGCATGGTGCGAGGTGGCGAGCCGTGGATCGAGTGTCTCGGGCATCTCGGTTGTTCTTATCAGAACCTCAGCAAATCGCGCAGCTCTACCGGACCGGTGCGGCCGTGCTGCAGCGCATGTTCGACTCTCAATCGCGCACTCAGGGCGAACGGGTCGAGGGGCAGCAGGCGGTCGAGCTCGTCGAGCAAAGGCGGTACGCCCGCCGAAAGGCCGAGCTGCGAGAGCATGCTCGCTTGCTCTTTCAGCGTGCGACCTAGCACCTGCGCACTGAGGGCATCCAGCCGGGCGCCGCCGCGAAGATGGGCGGCGATTCGCCCTTCGGCCGCGAGGGCGTTGGCTCCGTCCACGGGTCGATCGGACGCGCCGAGCGGCTGCGGATCGAAGCGCAACCAAGGACCATCCAGGAGAATATGACTGATGAATTGGGCGTTCCAGGAAGGGTCGAGCTCGACGCGGAGCGGTCGGGCATCGGCGAGCGCGCTCAGGCTGAACTCACTGGCACGGCCGGTGAGCGCCAGATCGCGTAGCAAAGGCGCGAGCGCCGGATCAGGGGGTAACGTGCGCGCGAACCCCGGGTAGCGAGCGAGCAAGGGGGCGGCGACCAAGACGACGTCCGGGCGCTGACCTTCCACCCGCTGCGCTGCCCAGAGTCGCCAGGCGAGCTCTGGAGAACGGACGACGAGCGCGGCATCGCGGGGCAACCGAGCCAGCGCGAAGTCGGTCCATTCTTCCGCCGCGAGACGCTCGGTCCTATCGGTCGCGAAGCTGGCCTCTTCGCAAACGACCGCAGCCAACGTCATATGGGACACGAGCGCGAGCACACTCGCGATGCGCGCCATCGGCAACTCGAGCCCCCGTAAAAACCGGACCACCACGGCGACCCCGAGAGCCCCTGCAAGCCCAAACGCGGCAACGCAGAGCTGCCCATAGGATGTCCGAGAAGCATCGAGCCACGGGCTCAGAGGGGCGAGAAGCTCGAAGAAGGGCAGGGCAACCAGCATCATGACGACCGAGCGGTTGCGCGCACGAGCCGCGCCAAAACAGAGGCCAAGGGCCGCGAGGAGAAGCTGCACCAAGCCGAGTTGCTGCAACCACGAAAAGACGGCCTCGCGGGCGGAGCTTCGGGGTGCGGCTCGTAGGCCAGTGGAGGAAAGAAGGCGACCGAAGTCTGCCCACGAACCCGGCGAAAACGGGCGCCACATTCTCGGCAATCCAACCAGGACGGCGACGCCGAGGGCCACCGCCACGAGCGGGAAGGCGAACCGGGAAGGCGGTGGTCGCTCCGAGGTCGCAACCATGGCCAGGGAGACGAGGATAAGCGCGAGCGCCGCGGGCGGGGACTCAGCCAGGGTAAGCCCGAGGCAAAGTGCCACCCTCAGCCACGCGCGCGTCGCCGAGGGCGTCAACGACGACGCCTCGCCCGTTCGTTCGCCGAGGCCGTCGAGGGCCCCGAGGACCAACGCGAGGGCCACCGCGGCGCCGCCGCCAAGGGTCCCCTCTGCCTGCCAGCTAGGGCTGAGTGCGCTCGTCAGCGTCCCAACGCCCGCAAGCACGACGGCCAACGGCTCGTCGCCGGAGCGGCGCTGCCCCGAATGGTCGAGCAACACCCCGACGAGCAACCGAAACGCGAGTCGATAAAGAAAAAAGCTCGCGAGGGCGAGGGCGAGGGCCGAGCCGGCGGCTGCGCGCTGGGGGTGAGAACCCAGCGGCAACAAGCTGAAAAACTGCGTGACGACCGAGGAGACGGAACCCCCGAAGCCCTCGCTCACAAGGCCGCGATCGCGAAGCGCGGGGAGGTCGCCCCGCCACTCGGCCGCGGTCGCCCCACGCACGAGCGCCACGCACCAAACCAAAAGGGGCACGAACCAGCCGACCGCGCGAAACAAGCGCCCTTGTGGAGCCACGAGACACTGAGTGCCAAAGCGCGGCGCGGAGGTACAAGTTTGGTGCTACTCTTCGCGCGCGAAACCGCTGGCTCCACTCTGAAAGATCGGCAGTAAATATGGCCCGTTTCATCGACGAAATCCGACGCACCCATTATTGCGGCGAGCTCCGAGCAGCCGATCTTGGCAAAGAGGTCGTGCTCTTCGGATGGGTCGCCCACCGCCGGGATTTCGGCGGCTGCGTGTTCATCGACTTGCGCGACCGCGAGGGGCTAGCGCAGATCGTTTTCGACGCGGACTACACGCCGGGCGAGGTGCTCCGACCGAACGCCCTCGGGACTCGAGGCGAAGCCTTCTGGAACATGTCGCAGGTCAAGGCGGCCTTGGCGCTTGCCGAGGGGGTTCGGCGTGAGTGGGTTATCGGGATCCGCGGCGTCGTCGTGCATCGCGGGGAAAAGAACGTCAATCCGCGCCTTGGAACGGGCGAGATCGAGGTCCGGGTCGCCGAGGCGGTGCTCTTCAACCGCGCCGAGACGCCCGCCTTCTCGGTGGAGGACGACATCCAGACCGACGAGGACATTCGGCTGAAGTATCGCTACATCGACCTTCGCCGGGCGCCGCTTCAGCGCAACTTGCGGATGCGGCACGAGGTGAACCAGACGGTCCGGCAGTACCTGAGTGACCAGGGCGCGCTCGAACTAGAGACGCCGATCCTCTGCAAGTACACCCCGGGCGGCGCGCGCAACTTCCTCGTCCCCTCGCGCCTCAACGCCGGGAAATTTTACGCGCTTGCGGAAAGCCCTCAGCTCTTCAAGCAGCTCTTCATGATGAGCGGCTTCGACAAGTACTTTCAAATCGTCAAATGCTTCCGCGACGAAGATTTGCGGCTCGATCGGCAGCCAGAGTTCACGCAGATCGACATCGAAATGTCCTTCGTTTCACAGGACGACGTCTTCCGTCTCCTCGAAGGTCTTCTGTTTCGCATCTTCGAGAAGACGGGGACAGCCGATCTGAAGGCCCTCTACCCCAGCGGCGCGTTCCCTCGAATGAGCTTTGCCGAGTCGGTCAACCGTTTCGGAAACGATAAGCCGGATCTGCGCTTCGGCCTCGAACTCTGCGACTTGACGGCACTCTCCATCGAGCACGATGGCGGCGGGCTTGCGCTCGTCAAGGCGATCACCGATCGATACAAGGACGGCACGTACCGCCTCGAAGTCCCCGCCGAAATAGTGAAGGCTTTCGTCATCCCTGCGAGTGCGAACTTCTCCCGACCACAGCTCGAAGCGTTCGAGAAGAGCCTCCGGGAAATCAAGGGCTTCAAGGGCTTAGCGCGCGCGAAGCTTGCCGACGGCGGAGCGTGGACCCAATCCCCACTGACCAAGAGCGTCACCGATGCGTTTCGCCTCGCGGTCAACGCCAAGCTTGGCGTGCAAGACGGCGACATCCTCTGCTTTCAGTTCGGGACGACCGACGTCGTCAACGCGGCGCTTTCAAAACTTCGCATCGATGTGGCAAAAAAGACCGGGGTCATTCCTGAGAGCGGCCATGGTGGCAAGTGGGAGCTCTTGTGGGTCGTCAACCCGCCGCTGTTCGAACAGAACGAAGACGGCTCCTGGGCGGCGGCGCACCATGCCTTCACGCGCCCGATCGACGAGCATCTCGAGCTCCTATCGACCGATCCGGCGCGGGTTCTTTGTTACCGTTATGACCTCGTTTTGAACGGCTTCGAGATCGGCGGCGGATCCATTCGCCTCCACGATCCCGACGTGCAGCAGAAAGTGTTCTCGGTGCTCGGCATCGAGGCCGCGGCCGCGCAAGAGATGTTCGGCTTTCTCCTCGAGGCGCTTCGCTCGGGCGCCCCACCGCATGGCGGCATCGCCATCGGTATGGATCGACTGACGATGTTGCTCTCGGGAGGCGCCACGCTGAGAGACGTGATCCCGTTCCCAAAAACCAACCAGGGCCTCGACACGATGAGCGGCGCGCCGGTGTTCGTCGATCCAAAACAGCTCGACGAGCTTCACGTCGCCGTCGCGCCAACGAAGTAACCAAAAGAGCGAGAAAACCAGGGCTCCGGGCCCATCGAAGCCTTTGAACGCGCCGTCCTCGTCAGCGAAGGAGCCGCCCACAGTTCACCAGCGGAGGGGACTGTGACGGGTCTTTCGACGCCCTTCTTTGGCGAGAGCGTCAACATCACAAAGCCGCCCTCGCCATGCCAACATTTCCAGCTCCCCCGCGCGCTCTTGCCCTCGTGGTTTTGGCCTACGTCACGGCACTCCTCGCCGCCTGGGCAGCGCTCCACTGCGCCTCATCGATGCCGCCGTTGATGGCGATTTTTCTGGCCGAAACCGTGGCGACGGCGATCGTCTTCGGGTGGAGTCGGGCGTTTGACAACTCGAGCTTCTACGACCCGTTCTGGAGCGTCGGTCCGATGGTCCTGGCGGCGTGGCTGCCCTTCTCGCCGCTCGCCGGCGTCTTGCCGGTCGGGCCCCGGCCGCTGCTCATGCTCGGAGTGACGGTGGTGTGGGGCGGTCGCCTTACCTACAACTGGCTGCGGGGCTGGGAAGGCCTCGCTCACGAAGACTGGCGTTACGTCGCGTTTCGGAAACGATTCCCCCGCGGATACTGGGCGGTCAGCTTCGTAGCGATCCACTTTTTTCCGACCGTATGCACGAGCGTTGGCAGCCTTCCGATATGGATCACGGCTCGAAGCTCGGCCCCGCTCGGCGCGCTCGATGTGCTGGGCGTCTCGCTGGCCTTGGCGGCCGTCGTCATCGAGGGCGTCGCCGACTCACAGTTGCGTACCTATCGCGAAACGAAAGCCAAAAAGCAGGAGCCGGGCGGCATCTGCGATGTCGGCCTGTGGGCGTGGTCCCGCCATCCGAACTATTTTAGCGAATGCGCGTTCTGGGTGAGCGTGTGGGTGCTCGGCGTCGCGGCGAGCCCGCGGGAGGCCGTGTGGACGGCTGGCTGTCCTCTTCTGATCATCGCGCTCTTCGTGTTCGGCACGATTCCGCTCATGGAAAAGCGCTCGCTCGAACGACGTGCAAGCTACGCCGAGCATCAGCGCCGTGTCCCGATGCTCTTTCCGTGGCCCCCGCGAAAAAAGCACACCTAAGCCTTCGCGCCATGGCGGCAAAAGCATCGCGACAGGGAAAAGGGGTGTGAGGACGCTCGAAAGGTGAGCGCTTCAGCTCGCCTTCCGAGCAAACGCTCTCAGGTGGCTTTCTTGGATACTTTGTCTTTCTTCTTGTCCTGCTTCTCCTTCGTGGAGAGCTTGGGCTTGTTGGTCTTCGCTTGTTTGATTTGTCCCTTGGCCATAACGAATAAATAACCCGCTTCCTGGACTCCAGGCCACCATGATCGGCATGCGGAACGTCGTCTTCGTCGCGCCCTTTCCAATGGACGCCACGCTGCGTTTCGCTCGCGGGTTCGCGCGGCTCGAAAATGTGCGGGTTTTGGGGGTTTTTCAAAAGCCGCCGTGGGCCGAAAAAGGCCGAACGTTTGACGACTTGGTCGCGGTAGAAGACGCCCTCAATCCCGAGGACATCGTGAGCGCCGTCCGTCGTCTCGAGGGGGCCTACGGACCGACGCACCGGCTCACGGGTGTGCTCGAGCCGCTGCAAACGCCGCTCGGAATCGCACGCGAACGCCTGGGCATCGAGGGACCGACGGCCGCCGTGGCCGAACGCTTTCGGGACAAGGCCTTGATGAAGGACTGCCTGCGCGCAGCCGGGATCCCCTGCGCGAAACATCGGCTCGCGACCAGTGCCGATGCGGCGAGCGCGTTCGCCGAAGAGGTGGGATTTCCAATCGTGATGAAGCCGCCCGCGGGCGCCGGCTGCCGCGGCACCTATCGAATCGAATCGCACGAGGACCTCCGTTCGGCCTTGGCGGTCGTGCGCCCGAGCGCCGCGTCACCCGTGCTTTGCGAGGAATTTCTACGCGGCACCGAACAAAGTTTTGAAGCCGTGGTCGCGGGCGGGAAAGTCCTGGCGCATAGCATCAGCCACTATCAGCCAACACCGCTCGAGGTCGTCAATACACCGTGGATCCAGTGGGTTTGCATGCTGCCTCGCGACATCGCGGGCGCTGAATACGACGAGGTGAGGCGCATCGGCGCGAAGGTGGTCGCAACCCTCGGGCTGGACGATGGCTTCACGCACATGGAGTGGTTCCGTCGCACGGACGGCAGCATCGCCGTCGGCGAAATCGCGGCGCGGCCACCCGGAGGGCAGCTGACCTCGATGACGGGGCTCGTCCACGACATCGACATCTATCGCTGCTGGGCGCGGGCGGTGGTCGACGGGCGACTCGACGCGCCGTGGCAACGAAACTACGCGGCAGCCACGGTGTTTTTACGTGGCATGGGCCGCGGACGGGTCACGCGGATCGACGGGCTGGACGAAGCACAAAAGAGGATGGGCGCCCTCGTTGAGGAGGTGAAGCTCCCTCGTGTCGGTGCACCCAAGGCCGACAGCTACGAGGGCGATGGCTATGTCATCTTGCGGCACTCCGAGCAGGCGACGCTCGATGCCGCGGTAGAGGTCGTCCTCGACACGGTGCGAGTCCGCTACGGTTGAACGACCCGCGACCGATTGGGTCGGTGGAGGGCGGTCGAGAGCCTTGAAATGACGCGCCCTCGCCAAATAGGGGGCGGGTGAATTCTCACGCGAACTTCTTACGATAGCGCGGATTATTTACGAGCGCTGGCGGCGGTTGATGCGCCGCTCGAGGACAACGACGAGAAGAGGCGCCGCCAAGGAGAGCGCGATTGCAAGGACGGCAACCTTGTCGATTCCGATGAGCCGACCCGACCCATCCGACGCGAGGAGTTTCGACGAAACAAATGCCCCGCACGCTGAAGCCAGGTGCTGCATCGTCGACTGCACGGACATAAACGCGCCTCGCTCGTTCGGCTGGGGAACACGGCTCGTCAGCGTATTCGTGGCGATCGCTCGCACCGAAGTGCCGGCCATAAAAAGGGTCGAGATCAAGACCGGGTGAAACCAGGAGAGATGGTTCGCGAAGCCGAAATAGAGCGCGAGGATGGCGACAAAGGTGCCGATCGTCGCGATTGCGCGCGCCCCGTAGCGATCCACCGCGCGACCAGCCACCTGCATCGCGATGAGACTGGCCGAGCCACCCGACAGGTACATGAGCCCGACGCGTTCACGCGGAAGCCCCAGATTTCGTTGAACATACGACGCGATGTTCGGTACGACGAGGAAGCTCGAGAACATGATGACCGCGACGAGCAGGAGCGAGAGCGCGGAGTCCGTGTCACGAACCTGAGCCCAGAGTTTGGCCAAGGAGAAATGCCCGCGTCGTTCCGTCGAGGGCTGGTCTTTCATGAACCGGTGAACGCCCACGACCGTCAGCAGCGTCAGCAGGCCCACACCCAGAAACGGCGTGCGCCACGAACCAAAACGAGCGAGTTCGAGACCCACCGGAACGCCCACGATCGACGCGATGGAAAACGCGCCCATCACAACGCCAAGCGCTCGACCACGGCGGGCCACCGGAACCGCGTCGGCGACCATGGCGAGAGCGAGCGCCGTCGCCGGACCGCCAAACAAACCCGCAAATACCCGCGCCAAGAGCAGCGAGCGGAGCCCGGTCGCGAAAGCGCCGGCAAACGTCGCAAGGGCGAGCGCAAAGACAATGGCGATCAGGGCTTTTTTTCGCGGAACGCGGTCGATAAAAAACGCCGAGACCAAGCCACTGACGGCCGCGGCAGCCGTATAACTGCCACCAACCAGTCCGAGCCTCGAGGTCTCGACGCCGAGATCCCGGGCGAGATCCGGGCCCAACGGCATCACCATCATGAAGTCGAGCACGTTCACGAACTGAACGAGCGCAAGCATGCCGACGATGCGCCGCTCGGAGACCGAGAGCGCCGTCGTAGCCGTAGCGGTAGGGGCAGCGAGAGGGACCATGAAAGAAGCGGAGCCGCGAGCGGTGTCCTAGCATCAACGGCAATAAAAACGAGCCTCAGGAAACACGGTGCGGGGCACGAGGGGCGGGGCTTTGCGCGCGCGGCCCGTGAAAAAACCATGCGCGGCATCCCTTAGCGGAGCCAAAGGCGGCACGCCGTCCACCCACGTAGCTGATTGAGCGGAGGGGAAGAGATTCGAACTCTTGGATGGGTTACCCCATCGCCGGTTTTCAAAACCGGTTCCTTCGGCCACTCGGACACCCCTCCAGAAGCGGTGCTCTTTTTACCTCAGGTCGTGCTTGTTGCGGAGCTTTCGTGAGTGAGCGGCGCTGGAGTTCCATGTGGCTCGCGCGCAACCCCCGAGCGAGCCGTCGATGGACCCAAACCACCCTCCCGTTCGCTTGCACGAACGTCGGACTCGAAACTTGCTCAAAACACCCGCCACCGCCCCTCCGTTTGAGTGCAGCGGCTCGCCTCTGCCGTGAAAGCTCGCCGCCAAAGACGCAGGTTGTTTGCGTCGCCTTGCGACAAGCTCGTGTCCACCCGAGCTCCTGCGCGGACGGTGAGCGCCTGTTGAAGGGCGCCACCAGCGACAGCAAAGAAGGCAACAGCGGAGAAGGCGGGATTTGAACCCGCGGTAGAGTTTCCCCTACGCACGCTTAGCAAGCGTGTGCCTTAAGCCACTCGGCCACCTCTCCAAGCGATTCGTCTAGGCGAATCGGGGCGGAACGATGCCCGACCTCGAGCGCGTTTGCAAGCAAACTGAGGGCACGGGGTCTCAGGGCGCGCCGAGCACCTCAACCAACCAGCTGCGCGCGTTCGCACAATCGAACAAGGGAAGGGGTGTCGCTGTCCCCGTCGTTTGACGCAAGAAGGGTCCTGCGACGAGCGCGAGGTCGGCGCCCAGCCGAGCCACCGCAACGGGTCCGAGGCGCGGGCGCTCTCGGCACGCGGGATACCGCGAACGCAAGAAGGCTTCGGCCTCGACGGCCTCGCTCACGTCGTCAAAACGAATCCGTACCGCGACCGCGAGCTCGCGTCCGCCGACCGCGTCCCGAGCGAACACGGTGTAGCGATCGCCGCCCCAACCCGCTGCCGCACGGGCCGCCTCTTCGGGCCGCGAGTCTTGCTCAAAAAACGTCCTCATCGCTTGCTCCCCCATGACGTCAGAGTCGAGCGTGCGCCACCCCGGCCCGAGAGCCCCTGCCGTCGGCGCAGCCACCGACAAGGGAGGCTCGTGGGCATCGTATTTGGCCAAATGAAGCACCTGTTCGGTGGATCCGGGAGGCTCGCGCCACACGCGATTGACTTCAGCCCAGCCACCCCGAGCATGCAAGGCGCTGACGAACCGATATCCGTCGCGGTAGGGCGCCACGAGCGAGCGAAGGAGCGCCGGCGGCGAGCTGGCACCGGAGGGGGTACTTGCGACGGCCGCGAGGAGACTTTCGCCAGCCTGCTCGGCCGAGAGCGGCTCGCGAGGCCCTGTCGAGGCGGTGAACATCGCCGCAAAGGCATCGCCCTCGGCGAGAGTGCTCGTGGCGGCGAGAACATCGAGCTCACCTGGCCGGTACGTCAAGCGGTCGCGAAGATCGAAATGCTGCGCCTGAAGCGCATGGATAAGCTCATGGGAGAGCGTCGACGCGCTCGCTCCCTCGTCGAGATCGTTGAGCAGGTAGAGGGTGTCGAACTTGGGGTCGTAGAATCCGGCGACGTTCTCGGCGAGCATGGCGAAGAGGCCCTCAACGAACGAATAGTCCGGAGGGATAAGCTCGAGCGCCGCGAGAAACTCGCCTTGCGCTTGCAGCAACTCCTTCGGAGAATCGCGAAGGGTTTTCTCGACAAGCAGCTCCCGTGCACGCTCTCGTGACACGACCTCCGCCGTCACCGGCCGTCGGACCGGCAACTCGCGCTCCACGGCTACGCGCTCGAGCGTTTCACGAAGGGCGCGCTCCTCGGGGTTCATTCCAAGTCGTCGAGATCCGGACGGAACGCCTGCGGGGTCCCGAGCGCGCACCCCCTCGGTCCGGGGGGCGCCGAACGCCGACGGCACGGCCGCGCGCTCAAGCGGTTGGACGGCTGGCCGCGTGCAAGCGGCGAGGCCGAGCCAGCACACCGCACGAGCCCAGGTCATGGCGAAAGGCTCGACCCTGCCACGGCACTGCGAATGGCGGCGATCGCCGCTCGATACGCCACCGTGCGCGCTTCGAGGGTGGCGTCCGTCCGGGTGTTCGCTCCATAAACCGCCGAGCCGGCGACGAGCACATCGGCACCGGCGTCGCAGGCAGCACGCGCCGTGTCGCGAGTGACGCCACCATCGACCTCGAGATCGGCGACGAGACCGCGTCGATCGAGCTCGGCCCGCAACCAGCGCAACTTGGGGAGGACATGAGGCAAAAACGACTGACCGCCAAAGCCTGGGTTGACGCTCATCACGAGAAAGAGGTCGGCATCTTCGAGGACATAACGCAGCGAATCTTCGCTCGTATGCGGGTTCAACACGACGCCCGCTTTCGCGCCTAGCTTCCGAATGTGCGAGAGCGTGCGGTGAAGGTGAGGCGAGGCTTCCGCGTGAACGCTAACGATATCCGCGCCCGCATCGATGAACTCACCGACGTACCGTTCGGGCTCGACGATCATGAGGTGAACGTCCACCGGCAGCCGCGTCGCCGCGCGCACGGCCTTCACGATCACCGGGCCGAGGGTAATGTTCGGCACGAAACGGCCATCCATCACGTCCACATGGATCCAATCCGCCCCTGCGCGCTCAGCCGCTTCCACTTCGAGCGCCAGGCGGCCGAAATCAGCCGACAAGATCGACGGTGCGATGCGGACGCTCGGCATGGGGTGGGCGTATCATCAAAAACGCTGGGCATCGAGGCGGTATTGGCGGCCCAATCGAAGCGAATGCTTGGGCGCACAAGCGGCGAGCCGACGTTTCGACGGGTGCAGGGGAGCCGCGGCGGGGGGGGTCTTGCTTTGATGCCGCTCGCGTGGTACCGGCTCGCGCCCTAGAGGAGTATCGTAACGTTGAATTCCCTCTCCTGCCGCAGACTCACCAAGAGCGACTACGATCGGATCGTCAACGTCATCGATTCGTGGTGGGGCGGCCCGACGACGGCGCTGGCTCATCCGTTGTTTTTCTATGAGCTTGGGGAGCTTGCCCAGGTGGTCGAGTCGCAAGGCCAGCTCGTCGGGTTCCTCTTCGGGTTCATCGCGCCGAAGGGCCCAACGGGCTATGTGCATCTCGTCGGGATCGACCCCGAGTTTCGGCGGCAACAGGTGGGCTCGCTGCTCTACCTCGCCTTCGAACAAGCTTGCCGCGAGGCCGCTTGCCCTTCGATGAAGGCGCTAACCGCCGTTGGCGATGCGAGCTCTGTCCACTTTCACGAGTCCCTCGGATGGACGACAGAAACACGAGAAGATTACGCTGGCCCCGGCCGAGCTCGGCACGTTTTCGTCAAAGCTCTGGAGCCTGCAAAAGCCGCCGCGGCCCAATAAACTCGGACCGTTCTGGCGAATCGTCGGCGCGCGTCGACGGCCGGCAGCAGTTCACTCGTTCATGGATGAATTCGAGGGCGCGCCACGGGTGAGGATCCGGCACATGGAGGCTGGACCCTTCGGACCTTGGGCGTACATCGCAACGTGGCCCTTATCCCCGCGGGCACGCACGTAAAGGGAGCGCCCCTTCTGCGGGAGCGGAACGATGGCACCGAGGGCCTGCGGCCGGTCGGAGGGAAGCTCCTCAACGACGACCACGGTGTTCCCGTCGACCTCGTCTACGGCGAAAATCGACGGGCGCCGAAGCTGCTCGTCGGGAGCGGCGCAACGCGAGCCCTGGGTACGGATCGCCAGGGCGATTTGCTCGGGAGACAGCCGCGGCAATTCTCCCATCCAGGAGAATCGCGGGTCGGTGGCGGCGCCCACGGCGACATCGAGGCACGTGCAGCGCGACGAGGGGGCCGCTTGCTGCGACATGGTGAGACCTTGACGAACGCCCCGTAACGCGACGTTCTGCCCCGAAGCCTCCGTCGGGGGAGGCGAAAAGAGGGATTCCACCTCGCGCCACGGAACCTGGCCGGAGGCATTCGCCTTCGTCCAGTCGCTGTCCAGCATCAAATCGTCCTTTTTTCCGCAGCCGAGAGCGGCCGCAACCCACGAACTGGTAGCGAGAAAGAGGACCAGACGATTCACGTAGAGAGGATGGCGTCGAGGCTGCGAGGTGGCCAACTTCACCGTCGACAGAAAAGCGATCTTGGACGCGGTCGTCGCCTGAGCGAGGAGGGCAGCTCGATGGCTTGAGTTGGTGTACCGTGGGAGCCGAACCGCGTGGGTAAGCTGCTTCTTTTCGGCGTCTGTTGCCTGCTCGTCTGGGCGTACCGCTCGGTGACCCTCGTTCCCTCGCGAAAGCGGAAACCAACGCGGCCGACACCGACTCCGGCGCGCCAAACCGCGCCCTCGCCTCACGAGGTGCTCGGCGTACCATCGACCGCGACGAACGAAGAGATCCGGCGCGCGTACCACAACCAAATCCGGTTGCATCACCCGGATCGCGTGGCCGCCCTGGGCCCCGAGAAGCAGCGCGCTGCCGAACAACAGACGGCAGCGCTGAACGCCGCGTACGACCTTCTTTGCCCCAAGTAGCGAGCGAGAACCTGACCGCGCGTCCCCCACCCCGCGTCGACGCACCCCGATGGCTCGCCCCCTATGTTTCACGGGAAACATTCCGACCCTCGACGCACCCCGATGGCTCGCCCCCCTTGTTTCACGGGAAACATCCCGACCCAGGACCGCCTCGCCGCCCACC
>CANMZR010000035.1 GCA_947502375.1 Polyangiaceae bacterium | reverse complement strand
CATGCAACTGGTTGGTAAAGTGGTTGATTCGGTGGTCCTGCTTGATTCCCTCCACGCGGGCTACGTCGATGGTTCCAAAAACGTGTCGCCCGCGGGCCTCGAGGTGTTTGTCGAGTTCGCCCGCCAGGCGGCGCGCGGCAAGAAGTTCATGTTCCAGTCGTATTCGTCGATCACCCCGCCCGGCTACGCAGCCACCCGCGAAGTAGCGCATTTCATCGTCGGGCAACTGGGCGGACACCTTCGCACAACCAAGCGCGCCGACGTGCTGGGGCTGGCGATGGACGAGCGGTTTGACCAAGGTGGGTACCACGTCCGGGGCTACCTCGGCGATGACAAGCCGGACCATTGCGCCCACCTCGGCCTGATCAAGGACGTCGTGAAGTCACATCTCAATGCTCGCTGGAATCCGCCACGCGCCTTCGGCGTCAAGCGCCGCCTCGAAGGAGGCAAGACGTCGAAAAAGGGCGGGAAATCAACGCCAAAAAGGAAGCGCGTCCCCAATAAAGGCGGCTCTCTGCCGGCCGAAAAGAAGCGAAAAAGAAGCCCCTGAACGGCCCACCAACCGCGCGAGTCGTCAGGGCCGCGCCGAGAGCCATAGCCCGGCGGCAGCCGCCTGCCTCCCGCGTAAATCCGCGCATGCAGCCGAGGCCTCGAGCGCCTCGTCGAGCCGGCGCTGAGAGCCTCCGACCTTGGAGACAAGGGGGCGAAAGACGGCCTCCGCATGGGTGCGAGCATCCGCGCTGCACAGGCGGCCAAGCGCCCCCAACGCACCCGTGGCGTGCATGCCATCGCTCTTCGCCGCCAGCTCGACAAGATGCGCCTCGAGCCAGGCCGAAAGGGCGTCGCGGCCCGCTTCCTTGATGGCCGCTCCGCGCGCAATGTAGAGAAAATCCGCAGGTTTCACTGCACCGGAGAGCACGAGGTCGAGAGCCGACGCCACGGCCTTGGGCTCCGAGAACGCCCCTAGTGCGCGAAGGATTCGAGTGCGATGTTCAGGGTCCGAGCGCGAACGAAGGGACGCGACGAGTGCATCGAAGGAGACATCACCCGTCCGCACCGCCACGCGCAGTGCCACGCCGGCTGAGTCGGCATCGGCGCCACCAGCCGCGCGAAGGTACGCCATGGCCCGACGCGCTCCCTCCTCCTTGAGCCAACGCTCGTTCGTGTGAAGCGAAAGCGCGTCCAGCACGGTTTCTCGCAAGAGCTTGGTTTCCTCGGAGTCACCGGGCCGCGCCGCCCAGCCGAGTTCCTTCGCGAGCGGCAGGAGCGCACCCGAGACCCAACGATCGAAAGCCGGTTTGGTCTCGCTGGTGACGAACGCAACCTCCACCCGATCATAGAGCTCAACCAGGGCGAACACCCCCTCGGGGTCGCGCTCCCCTTTGGCACTCTCGAGCAACGCCAGAAACTCGTTGGCCGGAAAATCGCCGCTCTGCACGAGCGCCCAGGCATTTGCAAGAAACCCGATACGACCTCGAGCATCGCCGGCCATGAGCGTCGCCTGCCACGCGGCTGCCATCCCCTCCCGGGTCAACGCATAGCGGTAGTAGCCACGATGGTCCTCGTTCGGTTGAATCCACGCCGGACAGTCTTCGAGAGGAACCGCCATCACGCGTCGGTCAAAGAGAACGCACACCCGCGAGGTCTCGACGACGTCCGCCGCCCCTGCGGTGCGTGAGCCGAGCGGGGCATAACGCAGGCACACAGGAATGTTCCACAACGACGTCTCGGGAGCGTGTGGCAAGAGACGATGGCGCCGCTGCTCGAGGACCACCTTGCCGACCCCGGCGACGCAGCTCGACGTCAGGGAAACCAACGGCACACCAGGCTGCTCCACAAACGAGCGCGCCACCGCCGAGATGTCGCTACCGCTCGCGTCACCGAGCGCGCGAAAAAGCTCCTCCGCCGACGCATTGCCGTGGGCGTAGCGCGACAGGTACGACTGAATACCCGCCCGGAACGGGCCGGCGCCGAGGTACGCCGCGAGCATCCCGATGATGGCGCTGCCCTTCGAATAGGTGATGGCGTCGAAGGCCTCTTCGGCTTCGTAAACCGTACGGACCTCCTGCCGAACCTGACGCGCCGCATCCAGTGAATCGAGCGCCATGACAGCACCGAGCCTCGCAAACTGACCGAGTTCCGAGCGCGTCTCGGGGTGCAGTTCATCGGCGCCCACGGCTTCGAAATAGTTCGCAAAGCCCTCATTGAGCCAGAGGTCATTCCACCAATTGGGGGTGACGAGATCGCCGAACCACTGATGGGCGAGTTCGTGCGCGATGACCTGAATGGCTCGCCTGCGTGCGCTTGCGCTGGAGTCTGAATCGACCAGTAAAAGTTCCTCGCGAAACATCAGAAGACCAGCGTTTTCCATGGCTCCCGAAGCAAAATTCGGAACGGCAACGAGGTCGAGCTTCGCGTAAGGATAGGGCGTACCGAAGCGGCGCGCGAATAGCTCCGTGAGCTCGCTCGCGACCGAAACGACAAAGGCGCCGCGGCCAGCGAGGCCGCTTGGGGCAATGAGCCGCACTGGAACCGGACGGGTCGGCCCCTCGAGCACGTCGAACGGCCCCACGGCGAGCGCAAGCAAGTAGGTGGGCAAGGGTCGCGTCGCCGCAAAATCAAAACGAACTCGAGCGACCCCCGAATCAGGATCCTCGCCGGCATCCCGCTCTCGCAGCAAAGCGCCGTTCGCGAACACGCGCTGCCCACGCGGTGCAATCACCGACACTTCAAAAGGCGTCTTGAAGGTCGGATCATCAAAACACGGCAGAACGCGCCGAGCATCGGCAGGTTCCATCTGGGTGACGACATACATTCTTCCGTCGCGCTCCGTTCGGTAAATACCGCGCAACTTCTCATCGAGCGGGGCCTGGTAAGCGATCCGTAGTTCGGCCGCACCCACGCTCAGCACGTCAGGCGACTCGATGACAAGCTCCTCCGGACGGCCACCGTCATGCTCGGCTCCAACGGCAGCACGCAGGGACGCTTTGGCCGCGTGCAGGCGGTCTCCAGAGCGGACCTCCACCTCGTCGAAGGAGAGCCCGGACGCGTGCAGAATGATCGACGTCGTCGGCCGAGCGATGTCGATATCGATCCGCACCTCGCCCCGAAAACGCTTGGCAGCAGAATCGACCTCGAGCGAGAGTCGGTAGCGCCGAGGGCTGACATCCGGAGACAGGCGGCCATCGGCGCGCGGCGCCGGCACCGTGATGACCATCGCCGCCACCGAAGTCGCCGCGAGGGGCGCCACCACCAGGTCGGTATTGGGTCGGCACGAAAGGCCCCCGACCGAGACGACTACGGCAAGGAGTCCGAGTGCGATGACGGAAGCACGCATCGAGCTACGGTCGCCGGACGTACTCTCGTCGTCAATCACGCAGGGGGAGAACGCCAAGTCCATCGAAGTGACGGGTATTTCAACGCCCCCTCTTTGCGAGGGCGTCGAAATACTCTTGATTTCGACGGATATTGACTCGGCTCCCTGTTGTTATTTGGCCCTCGATTCTAACGAATCGAGGGATTAGGGATCTCCCGTCACGGCTCTACGGCGCGAACGGGCTCGGTCCCGCGGGCAACTCCACTGAGTCGCCAACGACTGGAAATGCAAAGGGGACCAAACCGTCGGGCGTTTGCACGAGGTAGGCCGTTCGTTTGGAATCGACGTCGTCATTCAAGGTCACGGCCAGGCGCGTCGGGCGATTTTCCTTCGCTTCGGTGACGCGAACGTCGAACGACTCGGTGTGCGCGCGAAACCCGACCGGAAGTTCGTGGTCACGGCGCCAGACCTGTTCGAGCGGGCTGTCGAGCAACGAGCCGCCGAGGATCGCCACGTCGAGTTCACGCGTGCCGATGCGGGTGATGCGCATCGGGTGCGACGTTGCGGCGAGCAGATTCCAATTTTCGAAGTGCACGCCATCCTCCATCGCGAGAGTAAAGGGCCCATAAATCCCCACAAACGGGTCGGTCACTCGAAAAATGACCACGTTCGGGTGATGCTCCATGGTCACGAGTTTGCTCAAGGTCCTACGGCTCGCGATGTTGCGGACTTCCGGCGCAACGAGCTGCGCGAAAAAGAACACCGGGCTCCAGAGCAGTTTGCAGGCGAGAAGCCCCGTCGCTGCGTAACGCTGCCACTTCGACGGCCAAGCATGGAGGACGACAGCGGCTACCACCGGCGCCCCACCCACGCTCGCGAAAGTGAGGAGGCGCGAGCCTGGGGGCGCTCCGAGCGACGGCACGAGTGCCAAGACCGAGCCAAGCGCGAGTCGTGAAAGGGTCCGACGGTCCTCGTCCGATGAAGCCCGCAGCGTGGCGCGGAAAAGGCAGCCGAAAAGGAAGGCCAGCACTGCGCCAATGAGCAAGAGCGGGACTTCCATCTCCGCCATCAGCAGCCCGGCGTCGAGGGGCGAATTCGCCACGAGCCCGCCGATGAGCATCACGAGACGGGAGGGCGAAACCCACAGGTAGCGGAGCGGGTCGAAGAGGGGATCGTCGTAAAGTCCTGACCCCGAAGTGCCATAACCGCCGACCCGGTGCAGCACCAGATAACCGAGTGTTAGAACAGCAAATGGCGTGAGAGCGCGTGCCCGTTTCGACCATTTGTCCGTCGAAAAAACTTCGTAAGCTGCTAAGAAACACGGCAACCCGAGGGCGCTCTCGGCACATGCCAAGCTGATGCCGTACGCTGCGAGCGCAAGCCCTAGGCTGGCCTTGGAACCGGTGCTGCGGAAGCGCCAATAACCCCAAAGGGCCGCCGTCGAAAAAGTCGCCGTGATGATCGCGTACCTGGCGGCGAGCCAGCCCAGCGAGCTTGCGTGACCGGCGTCGATGACGAAGAAGACGAGTGCGAGGAAAGGCAACGCGGGCGGGAGAACGCGGCGATAAAACGCACCCGTCGCGGCGATGAACGCGCCGTACCAGAGGACCGTTTGGACATGGTAACCGATGGGGCTTTGGCCAAACAACGCGAAGTCAAGACCGAGGAGCGCGCTCGGGATCGGACGAAAGAACGCAGCGCGGATGGCGGGATCGGCCCACCAGGTAAAAGGCCCGTGAGTGATCAGTTGCTGCACGCCAAGCGCGTCCCCGATGGCGAAACGATAGAGGTCGAACGGTCGTGCCCAACCGACCCCGCCACCACGCAGCGCCAGTTGATGAATGTAGTCGTCGCAGAAAAAGCCCACGGCGAACGAGGGCAGCGACATGAGAATGCCCAGGAACGCGAGCCACATCACGCGCCGGGAAGTAAGAGCGATGCGCAAACGGCTCATCCTTCAAGCTTCAGGGTCGCGCTCCGTCCGAGCGCCGTCAACCGCGAACCCGAGCGCGCGTGCTTGCGCCCGGCCACCGTCCTTCTGGCGCCAGAGCAGACCATCGAGGACGTAATGCGTCGCCTGCGGAAGAGCGAGCAACGGCACGAGCCAAGCGAGCGTGCCGCCATCGAACGCGTTTCCAGCGCCGAAAAGCCACGTTCGCTCATGCCAAACAAGCCGGTCCCAGACGAACTCTTCCACGAACGCCAACCCGAGCAAGAGCGTGAAGAACCCACAAAAACCTGCGCCAAGAAAACGCGCGACGAGGCGACCCGGGCGCTCTTCGGAACGTGCCTGTGCGTAGCCCCAAAGGAGCGCCAGATAAGGGACCGCGTGAAGGGTGACGTTGGTGACGGTGAAGGTAAAATCGTCGTCGACGAGCACGATGCCGCCCCACCAGACAGCAGCCGTTGAGACCACGACGAGATGCTTGGTCCAGAGGCTTCGACCCGAGCGGGCGTGTTGCAGCGAACGGACCACGTATGCGACCGCGAGCAGTCCGTAGACGACGCTCGCGGGTAGGAACAGCTTTTTCGCACACTCGGTGACGCTCGATGCCGCCACAAAGTCACCTTCGACGAACCAGTGGAACGAGCGAGGCAAGTGCGCATGCCAGTGAACGAGCGGCACGCCGGTCGCGCAAAAAATAACCGCATCGTCGAGGCGACGATCGATGGGTGCATGCAGCTTCGCCCGGGCCCGCGCGATAGCGAGCCAGCCGGCCTGCTGCCGTACGAAGTGAAACACGGCAACGTACGCGAGTGCTCCCCAGAAAAACCGCGCTGACACGTGATACGCGACGCAACCAAGCGCGTAACACGCGAGGGGAACACCGCCGTAGACGAGGCGGCGCTGACGGAGTTCTTCCTGGTCGAGGTAGGTGCGGAACAGCGTGCTCCATACGTGGGCGACATCGAGCCCGAGGACGAACGCGAGCCACGCCCACTCCGGAACGACGCCTCCTGCAACGCCGCGAAGTCCGAAGCCGAGCCCGAGCGCTGCAACGGCGGCTCCGCCAAACACAAGAAGATCTCGCTCACGAGTCCAGATCCAATCGGACCCGGGTGCGTTCCTCACCGGCACGCGCGCCGACTCAGCCGTGAATCGCAGCGGCCACGATGATCGCGATGCCGATGATCACAGCGCCGACGATGATCCCGAGCGCGGTATTCTGATCTTCCTCGATCTCCTTGCGCATCGAGAAAGGAGCGAGCTTGGTCATCAGATAAAACGCAATGAGAAACGCGAGCATCCCGATGCCGACAAATGCCGCCGACTCGATCAGTCGAGGCACAAGCGCCGCCTTCAACTCCAGAACCCCCTCCGCAAACAGCCATTTTCCGTGCATGCAGTTGCCTCCAGCTTCGCGACACTATCACCAAGCGCGGCTGGCTACCTCCGGATGTTGCGCGTCGCCCGATGGCGCACTCCCGAGCGGCAAGGTATCGTGCCGGCCGTGAAGCCCGCCCAACTGCGCCCGTTCGTCGGGGCCTACCTTGCGGCGCTCGGCGCGTTGGGGGGATGCCAAGCTCGGTTACCGGGACCGCCAGCCTGTGACGCGAGTCACGCCTGCTCGAGGGACGCCGTCTGTGTGGTGGGCCGGTGCCGTGAGCCGGGCACGATACCCGTATCCACGCTGGCGCAGCGGGTGCAGTTGACGCCGCGCAAGTTCAAGGTCATCGGCGAGCGCTCGATTCGTGAAACCAGCGCAAAACATGGCGGATTCTCGATTCACGCGGACAGCCAAGCGGAAACGACGCTGCTCCTCGAGTGGGTACTCCCCGCGACTTTCCGAGAGCGTGCACCGGCGATTGAGCGCGCGGTCGTGGTGTTCGAACCGCTTGCACACCTTGACGCACGAGGGGGGCAGCTGAGCGTCGAAGTCGCGAACATTCTTGAGCCGTGGAGACTCCAAAAAATAACTGCGAAAAACCTTCCCCGCACCGCCCTGCTGATGCGACTCGGGGTATTTCCGGCGGCACCGATGCAGGCACTGTCGCTCGACGTAACGGAGCTCGTCCGCGAATGGCTCGGTAAGAAGCGTCTGCATGGGCTCATGTTCGTAGCTAGCGGCACGGGGGGCGTGCGTGCGTGGTATTCAAGCGAAGCGTCAGGCCGGGTGTCCCCACGCCTCGACCTGTACCTGGCGCCTGTGACCGACGCACGAATTCTGGAGCAAGCTGCCGCGGCTGCGATGACGACTGCCAAGACGAAAAGCACGACCCCGAAGGACGATGCCCTCGAAGGCGACGACGGAGCCTTCGAATGACCATCGAAACGAGCGCCGTTCCCGCGAGCGCGCAAGCGGTGCCATTGCTTCGGGTCCGCGACCTACGCGTCACCTTGCCGTCCGCCATGGGCGTGGCTGCGGTGCCCGTGGTGGACGGGGTAAGCTTCGTGGTTCATCGAGGTGAAACCCTCGCCATCGTCGGAGAGTCGGGGGCGGGCAAGTCCATCACGGCCGCGGCGGTGATGCAGCTGTTGCCGGATGGTGCGCGCGTGACGGGAAGCATCGACTTCAACGGACGCGAGCTGACCCAGCTGGACGAGCGAGCGTTGCAGAGCGTGCGCGGCCGTGAGATCGGGCTGGTGTTTCAAGATCCATCGACCGCGCTGAACCCGATGTACAGCGCGGGCTGGCACGTGACCGAAGCGGTGACCCTGGCACGAGCACTGAAGGGGAAAGCCGCGAAAGAGGCCGCCCATGCGGTGCTTTTGCAAGTCGGGTTTCCGAGCGCGCGGTTTCACGCCTATCCGCACGAGCTGTCCGGTGGAATGCGCCAGCGTGCGATGCTGGCCATCGCGCTCGCCGGCGAGCCGCAGCTTCTCATTGCGGACGAGCCAACGACGGCACTCGACGTCATCGCCAGTGGACGAATTCGCGCGCTTTTAGCAGAGCTACGGCATCAACGCGGGCTTAGCCTTTGGGTCATCTCGCATGACCTACCGATGGTCGCTGAATTGGCGGACCGAGTCGTCGTCATGTACGCGGGCGAGGTGGTCGAGCACGGCCCGGCGCACCGGGTGCTGAGAGCGCCCGCGCACCCATACACCCGTGATCTACTCGAGTGCTTGCCGCCGATGGGTGGACATTCGACGCGCGACCACCGACACCGGCTTCCGGTGATCCCCCCGGCCGATAGCGTCCCAAGTGAAGGCTGCCGCTACGCGCCGCGCTGTCGAGATGCCCTCGCGCTCTGTCACGCCGAACATCCAACCCTTCGACCGACGGCCGACGGTGAAGCTCGCTGCATTCTCGTACCGGCTACCGGAGACGCCCAATGACGAAGCCGAACCCGGACGCAACGGACGCGGACAAAGACGATGAGTTCACCGGCGTCGAAAGCGAGGAACGCACGCCCAAGCTCGACGCGCCCGACCGCCGACGGCCACAAGCCCTCCTCTACGTCCAGAAGCTCACCAAGGCGTACCCGACAAATCGCGGATTCTTTCGCTCGACGGAGCTGCTGCACGCGCTGAATGGCGTGAGCTTTTACATCCGACACAAGGAAACCCTGGGCATCGTCGGGGGCTCCGGCTCGGGGAAAAGCACGCTCGGTCGCTGCATCTTGCGCTTGACGGAACCCACCCTCGGACGCGTGGTTTTCGACGGCAATGACCTGACGGCCATTTCCGCTTCGGAGCTGCGAGGCTTGCGACGCCGGATGCAGATTGTGCTCCAGAATCCTTACACTTCGCTCGATCCCCACATGACCGTCGGAGACATCATTGCGGAAGGCATCGACATCTTTGGACTCGCGGCCGGCCGTAAGGATCGTGAGGAACAAGTCGCCGGATGGTGCGCGCGGGTCGGCCTTTCGGAGTCCATCGCCACGCGCCACCCCCACGAACTTTCGGGCGGGCAGCGGCAACGAGTGGCGGTCGCGCGGGCGCTGGCGGTGAAGCCGGATTTTCTCATTCTCGATGAGCCGACGAGTGCCCTCGACGTCTCGGTCCAGGCGCAGCTCCTCAATCTTTTGCAGGATCTCCAGGCGGAGTTCGGGCTAACGCAGCTCTTTATCTCCCACGATTTACGCACCGTTCAGTACGTGAGCGACCGAATCGGCGTGATGCACTTCGGGCGGCTCGTCGAGCTCGGCCGCACCGCCGACGTTGTGGCTCGCCGTCTGCACCCGTACACGCGCGCGCTCTTCGAAGCGCTGCCGTCCCTTGAAACGAACCGCCGCGCCCTGCCCGTGATCGGCAACCACGACGATGCCAATCCGCTCGCGCCGCCCGCCGGTTGTGCCTACTTCGCACACTGTCCAAACGCCGAGCCTGGGCGCTGCGACGTCGAGACTCCGGTCTTGAGCGAGACGGCCCCACGCAGCCGCCACCGGGTGGCCTGCTGGCACCCCTTCACCAACTGAAGAAGCCTTCGACCGGTGAGGCTCCCGCGTGCCACACGCCCTCGAACGTGTTACCGCGGATCGGCAGATGACGACGCCCGAAGCCCCTCCGGTGCTGCCCAAGCCGCTCGAAGATACGGAGCCCGAAGTGTCGCGGACAGGCAGCCAGGAAACCGAGCCCACCGCCGAGCTGGCTCCGGCACCCGTTCCCTCACCAGCCGAACGTGACCCGTTGCGGTTCCTCGGTGGGGTGGTCCTGCTCGGAGCGGCCCTCGCGGCAGTCCTCTGGGTTTGGAAAGCGCCCGTCGATGTTCGAACATCTTCGACAGAGGCACTGCCCATCGGGAGCCGCGCGAGCGTGACGGTTGCCCTGCCCGAAGTGGCGCCACCGCCACCCCCTCGATGTTCTCGCGTAGGCACCCAATCCTACCGAATTGGCAATAAGCAAGCCGAGCAAGCCGCGACCGCAGGCACTCCCGAGGCGGATGACGACGAAGACAACGACGAGCTGCCTGCCGCATTCGGGGCCGAAATCAGCCGCGCTATCGCCCTACCCTCGGGCTTCGCGGTGGGTGTTCGACACGACAACGGCCTTGGAACGCACGCCGCAGTGGCCACGCTCACGAGGGATGCGACGGGTGGCAGCCTCATCGACCTCGGCCTGTTGCGAGGCGACGGTGACGCGCCGTTGCTCGCACCCCTCGGCGGGGGCTGGCTCGCAGGCATGCTCGAACCCGCGGCGACAGGCGCAACGCTCCGCATCGCCGTATCCCGCGCGAACGAAGAACCCAAGTGGTCGGTCGACATCGACCAGGGAAGCGACGAATCGCTCGCCTTTGACCTGGCCCCCGGCCCGAAATCCGTGGTCGTCGCGTGGGACGAAGTCACCGCCGACGGGAAGCTATCACGCGTTCTCTGGAGCACCCTCACTCCGGATGGGAGCAAGATCGCGCGTGCAAAAGTGCTCGCGTCCAGACCTGGCATCGACGCCGATACGCCACGCGTGGTCGCGCGACCATCGGGTTTTTGGCTGGCGTACATCGCACGCAAGGCTCTCGACGTTCCAAAAACAGAAGAGTCCAAACCGCTCGAGCGCGCGCCAAAAGTCGACGACGATGCAGGCGAAAAAATCCTTCCGAGTTGGCTCGAGCTGTTACCCATCGACGAGGCAGGCGTCGCTGTCGGCCCCGCGCGCGCGGTCACGCCGAAGAGCGGCCACGCGCTCACGTTCGACTTGGCGAGCACGAGTGACGGGGCGGCACTCCTCGTCTGGCGAGACGACGACACACCGTTGGGTTCACACGGTGGTCGCGTCAACCTCATGTCTGTCCTGCCATCGGGCAGCAGCGAGGCGCAATTGCTCGCCGAAAACGACGTAGGCTCCGGCAGCCCGACCTTGCTCACGGGCTGGGTAGCCATCACGAACGCGGCGGGCCGAGCGATGTTGGCACCGTTAGCGCCGAACGGCGCCATCACCGGCGAGCTTCGCATCGAACCCGCCATCGGCACCGCCGAGCCGCTCTTTGCCGTCGATGCGCGCGTGCTGACCGCAACCTCGGTCGGCAGCGCCATCGAGCTTGGAATCGTGGACTGCAAGCCATGACGAGGCGAGGCCGACCCGCCGCTCGTCGTTGACCGAGACGCAACCCTTGCGCCTCCGATTGATGCGAGGCTAGTGTCCCGAAGCCATCCAAACGATGGGTAACTCGACGTCCCCGTTCGTTGCGAGGGCGAACCTGTGATTTTACCGCCCTACGCATCCTGCTTGCTCCGGGGCTGCCGATACGGTTTTAGTGGGCTGAATCTCTGATTCACCACACGAGTCGTTTGAGAACGATGTTCGCCGAAGGCCTGATTCGACTCGCAAGCGCGCGCTTGTTTCGTCATCTCGAGATCGAGCCGAGCTGGCGCGAATGCGTCGTATGCGCGAGCCCACCGGGGGCGGTCGTCTACGTGCTTCGCTACCCCTCCACCCTCGACTTCCTGGCGCTCGATCGAGTGACGCGGAGCCAAGCTTTTTCCAGCATCGGGTTTGCGAATGAGCTGCCGAGTGCCCTTCGACCGAAGGTCTCACGTTGGGGCCGACGGGACTCGGACGCCGAAGAGCTCGTGGGCGCGCTCAGACGAGGCCAATCCGCGATGCTGTTCTTGCAGCGACCGCCGGAGCGCCTTGGAGGCGCGCCTGGAACAAAAGAAGGTACGGACCTTCTCGAGGCGCTGCTCGAACTTCAGAGACGCGAACCCGAACGCCCGATCACGCTCGTGCCCGTGCTCTTCGTGTGGACTCGTCGCTCCGAACTTCGAGGTTTTTCGTTGGTTGACTGGGTGTTTGGTCCGGCGGACTTCCCAGGAGACCTGCGGCAACTCGGGCAGGTTCTCGGGAACTACACGCGCGGTGAACTCCGCGGGGGCGACCCCATCACGCTCCCGGAATTTCTCCGCGAACAGGGAAACGAGGCCTCCGACGTGCTGGTCAAGCGCCTCGGCTACGCTTTGCTGCGCAAGCTCGACCGCGAGCGCCGCACGGTCGTTGGGCCGGCCCGAAAACCCACGGACCGGATCCGCGAAGAGATTCTTCGCAGTCCGAAGCTGCAAGCCACCATCCGAGAGCTGGCGGGTCCGGAACCCGCAAAGCTCAGCGAGCTGAAAAAAACGGCAAGCGACATGCTCCGGGAGTTGATGACGGTGCCCGATCCTCAAGCGACAAAGGGTCTCGAGGTCCTCGCAACGACGCTTCTCGAAAGAGTCTACTCGGGCATCGACGTGGACGAAGAGGGCATCGAGCGGATCCGCGAAGCCGCGCGTGATGGTTCGGTGGTGCTCCTACCCAGCCACAAAAGCCATATCGATTACATCGTTTTATCGTTCGTCCTGCGACGGCGCTCACTTCAGCTCCCCATCATCGCGGCGGGTGACAACCTCGCTTTCTTTCCGGTGGGTCCGATCTTGCGACGCGGCGGTGCGTTCTTCATTCGTCGCAGCTTCCGTGGCGACCGCCTCTACACCGCCATCGTGGACGCCTACATTCGTCGACTTCTTCGGGAAGGCTGGCTCCTCGAGTTCTTTCTCGAAGGTGGCCGCTCGCGAACCGGCAAACTCTTGCCGCCGATGCTGGGCCTCCTCAACATGGTCGTGTCTGCCGCGCTCCCGTTGAAGAGTCGGAAGATATCCTTCTTTCCGATCTCGATCGGCTACGAGCGCTCGATGGAGGAGAGCGCCTTTGCGAGGGAACTTTCGGGAGGCTCAAAGACGCCCGAAGACGCGTCACAGCTCCTCCTGGCTAGTCGTATTCTCAATGAGCGATGGGGCCGGGTGAACATTCAAGTTGGCCGCGCCCTCGAGCTCGGAGCTTTGCGAAAAGAGCTTGGAACCCCCGAAAACCCTTCGCCTGCAAAGCGCCGTGAGCTCGTCAAACGTCTCGCGCAACGCGTCATGAGTGAGCTGAATCGCGTGACCTCCGTGACGCCTGGCGCGTTGCTAGCGCTCGTGATGCTTGGTCACGGTCAGCCTCGAATATCCCACCGGGAGCTCGTCGACCAATGCCTGCGAGTCGCCGAGGTGTTGCGGCACCATGGGGCTAGGCTTGCGCCATCGCTGCTGCCGGATGGTTCAGCGACGCTCCGCGAGCAAGGTATCCTCGACGCGCTCCGCCTCTACATCCGGAGCGGCCTCATGCAGCAGCACGTCCCCGGCGAACTCCACGGAGAGCAGCGTTCGCGCGCGAACATTTATACCGGCCAGGACGTGTTCTTGTCGGTTCCCGACGCGAAGCGCGTGCGGCTCGATTTCGCGAAGAACCATATTCTTCCGTTGCTTATCGATCGCGCAATCCTCGCCACTGCGGCAACGACGTTGGCCGAGTTCCCCAAAGTGAGCTTCGAGGCCGTTCGGAAACGGGCGCAATCGCTGTCGCGGCTCTTCAAGTTCGAGTTCATCTTCTGCGCTGATGCGGGCTCCGAGCGCTTGTTCGACGAAACGCTTGCCGTCATGCTCGCCTGCGGGGAACTCGCGCACGTTGGGGATACGCTGGTGCCAGGGCCGGGTCACGATGGCCTCGGTGGTTCAGAGTGGCTCGCCTTTCACACGGCAGCCCTTAAAAATTTCGTAGAGGGTTACCGCGTGGCCGCTCGCGGTCTCGTGGCGCTTTTGAAGGGTTCACTCACGAAAAAAGAGCTCACGCAGCGGACGCTGAAGCTCGGTCAACGGCTGGCCCTCAGCGGCGAAGTCGAGCGCAGCGAAGCTATCGAACGGCCGTTGCTCGAGAACGCCTTCGAGTCCTTCATCGAGCAAGGCTACCTCGAGCGCGAAGGCGAGGGCTACCGACTCGCTCCGGCCTTCGGGTCCGAGAGCGACGTCGCTCGCGCGGAAGAGCGCGTCGCTGCATTCTTGCCGAAGACTTGAACCCGATCGAAATACCGAACGCGACTGGAGCCTTAAAAATGAGCGCCATTCCACCTACCAACCGATTGTTTCGAGGCGAAGCCGCTCAGGTCTGCCTAGCATTGCCCGAGGCTGAGAAGCTCGACGTCGTGTACCTAGACCCGCCCTACGCCGTCGGCACGACCATGGCGATGCGCGAGACACCGGGCGAGGCGCGCGGCCGCAAGCATGCCGCGAGTGGACGTGACGCCTACGTCGATGGCGCCAACGTGGATGCGTTGCTCGCGATGCTGGCTCCGGTGTTCGTCGCGGTGCGAGAGCGCATGAGTGACGAGGCTTCGTTCTACCTGCACATGGATGCGCGCGCGGTGCACGAAGCGAAGGTCGCGGCCGACCGCGTCTTTGGTCGCAGGGCCTTCGTCGGCGAGGTCATCTGGACACCGGGCAATGGCAGCCGCGGCGCGCGCGCTTTCGGAATGACCCATCAAACGCTGCTTATTTACGCTCGGAACGATCGAAAAACTGCGCGCTTTCGGGTGGACCATCCGCTCTTGCGAGAGCCGTTCGCCAGCACGAGCATGAAGATGCACTTCAAGAACCTGGACGCCGACGGACGCCCGTACCGCGAACGCAGCGTGAATGGAAAAACCTACCGCTACTACGCCGATGAAGGCCGGCGCCTCGGCAGCGTATGGACAGACATCCCGGCGATGGTCGCGAACACGCCGCTCCGGAAGGAAGGCACCGGCTACCCGACACAGAAGCCGGAACTTTTGCTCGAGCGTATCTTGCGGGCTGCAAGCGTCGCGGGGGACTCGGTCGCCGACTTCATGTGTGGCAGCGGAACCACCCTCGCCGTGGCCGCTCGGCTCGGGCGAAGGTTCGTGGGAGGCGACGCGAGCCCCGTCGCCATCGAGGTCACGCGAAAGCGCCTCGACGCAGCCGGCGTTCCGTATGCCTTCATGGAAGCGTGATGCGCGTCACTGGCAGGCCGGGCGAGGGCGTCGTTCGCCGCCCTACGCACGCTTCTTGCTCCGGAGCTGCCGATACGTTTTTAGTTGGGGGAATCTCTAATTTACCGCGCTAGAATTCTGGCGCCATGGGCCTACACAACCTCGCTTGCCTGGCGCTCGTAGGGATCGCTGCGTGCGATGCCGGTGCCGCGAGGCCGCCCGGAGTTGCGCTGGCACTCCGCGTCGAAGGGCCGAATATTCCGACGGCGTCAGCTGCGACGTTCAACGCGACCGCGACGTCGAGCGCGCCTGTCGCCGAGCCGCTGGCATCGAGCGTCGCCACCGCAGACGTTCGCAACGTCGAGGAAATTCCGGGCTTGCGGCGACCCACCACCTGGGGCGCTGAGCGCGCGCTGAGCGGCAGCGCGCGGATGGCGCAAGCCGAGCGATTGCGACTGCCGGTGGTCAAGCAGCTGTTCGCCGATGCAGGCGTGGCCTTCCCGCCACGGCAACTGCTCCTGCGCGGCTTCAAACGCGAGCGCCACATCGAGGTGTGGGCCGCGAGCAAGACCGACGGCCCGCTCACGCGCATCGCCACTTACGAGGTTTGCTACGCCTCGGGAACCCTCGGTCCCAAGCGGCGCGAGGGCGACCGCCAAGTGCCCGAGGGCTTCTATCGCGTGGCGATGTTCAACCCGCAGAGCCTCTACCATCTCGCGATGCTGGTGAGCTACCCCAACCAGTCCGATCGCGTGCTCAGCAATCCAGTCGCGCCTGGCAGCGAGATCATGATCCACGGCGACTGCGTGTCGATCGGCTGTCTCGCGATGAGCGACGAGCGCGCCGAGGAGCTGTGGCTCATGGCTCGCGCCGCGCCGGCAGTGCAGATTCACTTGTTGCCGACGCGCAAGATGGACGAGCTTCTCGCCAGCGACGAGGGGCTCGAGCATCACACTTTTTGGGCCAATCTGCGCGAAGGGTTCACGCGCTTCGAAAAAAACCACGTGCTCCCGAAGGTGCGCGTGGCTGGCGACGGTCGCTACTCGTTCGATTGACGGCGAGCCACATCCGCGGCGCGGTTCACGAACTCGAAGCTCGCCACCACTCGCTCAGAGCGAGCTCGACCGCGTCGAACGGCTCGAGTCCGACCACGGCGTCCTCGCCGACCACCGCCAGTTCGACCCACTTGCCGTTCTCGAGTCGGCTGACCGTCACCGCGCGCGCCTCCACGTCAACGTACCAGAGCCAGCACACGCCGATGCGGGCGTAGAACGGGCGCTTCACCAGAAAATCATACGACCGCGTGCTCGGTGACAGCACCTCGCACACCCAGTCGGGGACGACCTGAATCGCTTCGTCGGCGGGCAACACGGCCAGGCATTCGCGACGCCAACCTGCGACATCCGGCGAAAATTCGGGTGAGCCGGAAAGCTCGATGCCTGGCTCCGGAAGGATCCACCATCCGCCAGGCCCACCGCGCCCGCTATCGTACGGCCCGAAGATCCCGCCCACCACCGTGGCTTCGGCTGTTGAATGGCGCGATCGCGGTCGCGGCTGCACGTAGAGTTCGCCATCGATGATCTCGCCCTTCACGTTGGCGGGCAGCGCTTCGAGATCCGCCATCGTCGCCGGACGGCCGAGCTTTTGCGCGAGCGAGGACATCACGGTAAGTGTAGTCGGCCGAGTCCATCGAAGCGACGGGCTCTTGCTCGCCGCTGAGATGCCCACTCTTTGCGAGGGCGGCGAAATTCCCACGATTTCGACGGATATCTAGCCGTACGACGAACGACGCCACCGACGCGCTTGCATCTCGGCTGAATGGGTCGGCGCTGCTGTCGACGCTTCGCGGTCAGTCGTCTGGAGATGGTCGCCAGCGTTCGGGAAGGAGCTCGTCGATGTCGGACTCGACCGAGAGCTTCGCCATCACGTCGGTGAGGTGCACGAGCTCGCGGACTCGGGTACGGGCACCGTGACGACCTCGGTGTCGAGCTTGTCGCGGGCAGCGGAGCTCTTGCGGCGTAGCTCTTTCGCCTGTTCGGCATCACGGGGTCGCTCCTTTTGGACCTCGTTCCGCATCGGCGGCATCTTCTCGCTCTTCCTGCCGAAAAAATGTTTTTGAAGCGCCGCGAACTGCTCTCGAAGCTCGGCCATCTCGGCGCGCAGCGCGGCGGCTTCACGCCGGAAGTTGCAGTCGTGGTTTTCGTCGGTCATCAATGAGAAGTTTTGATCATCCCAGCGAGCGCGTGTCCATCCATTCGTGTAAGTGATCGAAACGATCGAGGTTTTCAGTATCGCCGCGCGCGAGGTGTCGGAGCGCGGGCGCGTTACGCCACGCGCGACGGTTTCCACACTGGGGGTCGCACGACACGTCGCACGTCGATGCCATCGAGCAACATCGCGAGCGTCGTTCCGTCGAGCTCTACTTCGCGAGTGCCATCCGGAATGCGCGGCATGCGGAATGTCCAGCGACAGAGGCGTTTGTAATCAACAACGAATCCTCCGCGGTCCCAGAACAGAATTTTCACGCGGTCCGATCGTCTGCCGACGAATACGAAAAGGTGTCCTGCGTAGAGGTCATGCGTGCCGAGAGCACCCACCAGCGCGGCAAGCCCGTCATGCCCACGGCGCAGATCGACGGGCTCGGCGGCGATGAAGATCCGCACGCTCGACGAGAGCGTCAGCATGGCTCGAGGGCGCGCACGAACGCCGCGGCAAAATCGATGTCCGCGCCGACGGGCACCCGCACAACGAGGTCACGCACTGCGACGTCGATGTGATTCACTTCATCGATCGCAGCGCGCGTGACGACGACTGGCAAAAGCCGCAGCGCAACAGAGTGGTCGCCGCGCCGCAGCCTTGAGCGCCACCAGCGCAACGTCGATAACTTCACGCCGTAGCGCTGCGCCACGGTGCTGAGCGCCGTCCCGCGCTCGACCTCACCGCAGAGTCTCGCCCAGAATTCCTTTGGATGTCCCGCCACGGCGTGAGCGTGCCGGAGTCTAGGTGCGTCGTCAGGACGTCGCTGGCCGGACGGTTACTTCGCACCAAATCACTGCTCACCCACGACTGCGCCGAAAAGGTCCCGCGATCGATCTACCTTTCCCACCAAATCACTGCTCACCCACGACTGCGTCGAGAAGGTCCCGCGATCGATCTACCTTTCCCACCAAATCACTGCTCACCCACGACTGCGCCGAGAAGGTCCCGCGATCGATCTACCTTTCCCACCGTAACCGTCCGACGAACAACGTCGCCGACGCGCTTGCATCTCGGCTGAATGGGTCGGCGTTGCTCTGTAACCGTCCGACGAACAACGTCGCCGACGCGCTTGCATCTCGGCTGAATGGGTCGGCGTTGCTCTCGACGCTTCGCGGTCAGCCGTCTGGAGACGGTCGCCAGCGATCGGGAAGGAGCTCGTCGATGTCGGACTCGACCGAGAGCTTCGCCATCACGTCGGTGAGGTAGGCAGTCGGATTGATTCCGTTCAGTTCGCAGGACGCGACGAGAGAGTAGAGGCCGGCGACGTTCTTTCCGGCGTCTTCGTTTCCGACGAATAAGTAGTTTTTTCGACCGAGGGCAACACGGCGTAGTGCCGCCTCGGATCGGTTGTTGTCCGGCGGCAAAGCGGCCACGTGGAGGAAACGCGAGAGCGGCTTTCGGCCGCGCAGTAGGTAGCCCGCTGCTTTGCTCATCAGCGATTTCGGTGAATGGCGGCGCCTGGTCGCGCGTGCCCACAAGAGGAGCCGCGCGAACAGCGGTCGGCTTCGCTCGCGTCGCAGTGCGAGGTGCGCTTC
>CANMZR010000034.1 GCA_947502375.1 Polyangiaceae bacterium | reverse complement strand
ACTCCCGGGGTGATCACCGGCGACACCATGCGAACGAGCCCGCCGCCGCCACCTCCGCCCCGCCCCGACCCCTCAGTATTATTTGCTCCGGTCCCACCTCGCGCCGACAGCTCGCCTTGGTTATCGCTCGCCCCCGGTGACCCGAAGATGATGAAACCGCCACCACCACCCCCGTTTCCGCCAGCGACAGGATTCGTGCCCTCCGCCGAGATCACACCCGTGTTGGTGATCAGCGTCTGTGCGAGCACGAACAGGATGCCGCCCCCAGTCCCCCCCTTACCGGTGAACCCAATGCCACCGGCGCCGCCCGCGAACATCCCGCCGGGCGTCACGCTGCGCGCGCCCGAATTGCCGAGGCCGAGCCCCGGCGGGCCAGGGAGGCGTTGGCTCGCGTTGAAGCCGAACTCGGCCACGCCGGCGGCGCGGCGCGCGAGGCCAGGGTGCGATGGAGTCAATGACATTTGGACCGGACCAGTCGTATTAAAGATATTGTATCCAACTTCGCCGCCCAGCGCGCCACCACCAACCGAGATTGTGCCGTTGTTCGTGAACGTTCCGGTGCAGCGGATGACGAGACCGCTGTCCAGTATAACGGTCGCGCCCTTGTTGACTGTGAAGTTGGTGTACTGTTGGTTTGCATCAGTAAGCACCTCGAACCCATCGACGACCCGCGCGCCCGCAGAGCCATCACCGTAGATGCGCAAGCTGCCATCCGCGCCGGGAGCGCCAACAGCGCCAACAGCGCCGGGAGCACCGTTCATCCCGTCGGCGCCCTTCGGTCCGACCTCACCGGGCAATCCCTCGGTGCCGGGAAGCCCACTCGAGCCCGAGCACGACGCCGCGCCTAAGCACACAAGCACCATCGCGATGGCGCGTGTCGCCGCTGCCGCACGCCGCGTCCCGATACCGGTAACTGCGCCAAACAAGCTTTCAGTGTTCACGTATGGCCCTACCTTTAACAACGGGGCACCGGCGCGACGCACCCGTTGCGTCTCCCCAGAAGGCGCGAGCCTCCCCACCCCAAAGAACCTTTGCATAGCTGCGCCTGGACCACAAACAGGATTGTGGCTTAACGCGCCAGACCAGCCGAAACCACGTGGCCCCTCTCCGGCCGTTGGCACGCGTCGCCCCGCTCGTCCCCGCGGTGCACTGCGCGGCGACAACAGTAAGAACGCATAGGCTCGAAGAGTTGGTCCCCGCGATGCGGAGTACAACCGTGTTCGGCGCGCACGCGATCTGCTTTTTGTCGCGCTCTCGTAGCTCGAGCCGTTTTTGCAGTCGAACGCACCTTAGAGCCGTAAACCCACAGGCAAGGCGACGCTCACGTCGAAGGTTTCGCCACACAAGTCGATGGGGTTGCCCGTGGCTGCAGACAGCGCAACGAGCGCTTTCGCGATGGTCGCGTAGGGGCGAATCTTCGTGGCGTCACCTTGCGAGGCGTCGACACCGATCGAACTCGACACGAAGATGCCGCACGGGTCCGCGGCGGAATTCGCAGCAAGGCTCGGGTCGCAGGACTCAAGCACAGTGCCACCCGCGCCGCTGCTCGCCGTTTCTCGCGAAGCTCGCGTGACCTACGATTCGTGCGTCAGAACTCAGACCGCATGAGCAGTCCTGCGTCTTGCCCATCAAAGAGCGGGATCCACGCCGTCTGCTGGCGTGCGCCCGTCGGGCGAAAGACAAAGTAGTAGGCGGCCGTGCCGGCGAGGGCGACGCCCGACCCGATGAAGAGCCCCGTCGCCGCGTTGCGCATTGCCGATGCTGATTTGTATTGCGCGTCGAGCTCGCCGCAGTCTTGAGGGCACACCTTCTTCGCCGCTTTGAGGTCCGCTGCCATGGCGTCTCCATTCTGCTGGGCGCTGACGGCTGCAAAGTGCACGCCGATGCCGACACCGACGAGCGCGGCGGTGCCGAGGCTCCCAACGACGACAGGCCAAATCGGCGCCCGCGCCGCTTCGATGACCGGAGCAAGGCTCACTCGGAGGTCACGCTCGGTACCGGCTTTCGCATCCAGTCTCTGCTCCGTGGGTTCATGGCCAACGTGCGTGAAGCGCAAGACGTGCGCGCCGGGTTCGACGAACATCGGATCCTTCAGCGGCGAGCTGCCCGCAGCTGCGCCATCGACGGTGATTTGCGTGCCGACCGGGTGAATGTCGAGCTTCAGCGAAGCTACGTGGCTTCGGCACTCGCCGAGCTTTTCGAGGGTTGGATTCTTCGAGGCTTCGCTCGCCGTCGGGGGATACTCGCGCAGGCTGGCCGCAAGGTGCGCGGCGCAGTCGCGGTAACGTTTGAGCGCCAGCTCGACCGCGCCGAGGTTGCCAGTGGTGTCGTAGCTCGGCTTCAAGAGCATCGATTCGTGAAACAACGTTCGCGAGCGTTCGAGGTCGCCCCGCTCCACCGCGTGTTCGGCTTCGCTGGCGAGTCGGTCGGCGCGTTTCGCGATCTCTGCAGCCGTTTCCGGTCGCGTGCCGTCAGCCGCAGCGGGTGATGCCGCGAGGGTGCCGACGAGGAGTGCGGCGGCCGCGCTGCTGTGAATGCTTTTTTTTGACATGGATCAATATGGGTTCGGGCATCGGCTTGCGCGCCGGTGACGTCGTCGTGGTGTCTCGGCCAAGGGGCTCGTCGCAGTTCGGGCCGCGAGGCGTCGTGGTTTGCGGGGATGTAGCGCGGTCCGAATGCGATGCCGTTAGGCCCTCACCTTTGCTGCCCGGTCGCAACGGCGCGGTCTCTTCGGCGGTGCCCTTCGGGGTCGGAGATGGTGCCGCGGTGCTGGTCGTCGGCGCGGTCTCCGGGGCAGGCGGCTCGAGTGGAGCGGCGGCGGCGGCGGCGGGAGCACCGAACTCGCAGGACTCGCTCGCTCCCGGGGCTCCCCCATGGCTCGGCCCCGCATTCTCGGCGGCCAGCGCCGAGCCACGGTGCGCCACCTCCGAAGGTTTACCGGGGCTCGGGGCGTGCCGCAACGCGACCACCGCGCCGACGACAGCCACGGGCACGAGCGCCCCGGCGTGCCACGGCCACGCGGCCGGCTTCGCGAGCACCGGAGCCGCGACTTCGGCCGCGCTGCCTCCCGCGTCGCGGCGCGCGGGCGGCAGCGCGCGTTTCGGGCTAACGCTGGCCGCCTCGATTGCACGCCGGTCGATGTCAAGACGCGAAGCGGCTTTTCGGTCGCCTTGCACGAGCTTGAGAAGCGGCTCGCCGTCCTCCGTGTGCCCGACGAGCTCGGACTTCGCTTTCACCTTGGCGAAGGGGATCGTCTGCGGCTCGACGCGCGCGGGGATCGTGGCATCGACGCGCACCGACGCGGCATTGTCCCCGTGGCTTTCGGCGAAGGCTCGACCGCGCGATGAAGCCAGCAGACCTCTAGACTCCGGCGATTCAGACATGGCTCAACGCGATAGTTGTCGCGCGAAACTGGCCTTTAGGCCAAATAACTGGCGTCTCGCGAGGGGGCCCTCGCCGCACCCTTGGTCAGGCGTTTTCGAGTTGGGCAATCGGGAGTGTCGTCTTGCCGGCCTCGTGTCCGAACTCCGAGAGTGGCAAACCTGCGCCGTGGAGCGCAGTAAGAAGCGCCCGTGAGCAGCCCCTCCGCTGCCGCGAAAATGAACGTTGAGCCTGCCCCGCTTTGGTGGACACCCCGCAAGGGACTACGCTCCCGGAAAGTTCACCCATGCAACATCGAAAGTCACGCCCCGATTCGTTCAAGATAGACGCCGCTCGCCGCCTGATGGCTCGCGGCTCAAAGACAATCGCCGAGATATCCAAGGAATGATGGATCAGTCCCAGCCTGCTGCACCGGTGGCGTGAACGCTTCGAACCCGAGCTCACGCGCGGCGTTCAGCCAAGTCAGGGGGAACGCGAAGAGGTCGAGCGGTCTCCGCCCGGCCCGTGGTCAACGCCACCAGGCTGTCATCCAGACCTAACGCACGGGGGACTGCGCGTCTTTGGAAATGGCGGCTCCCCCAGGGCGCGCGCGCCTTCGCTATCTTGCCGGGATAAGCGTGATGCCCCTCGTCTTCGCGGTCCGGGCGGAGACGCCGGTGGTGCCCACGACGCGCCGCTACGGTTGCGGCAGCATCGTCACCGAGACTTCACAATCGAGCTTGCGACGAAACGCGGGAAGATTGCGGACCACACCAAACGCCAGCAAAACGACGAGCAGCAGCCGCGCCAAGTAGGGTTTGGCTTCGAGCCGTGAGCGCAGCGGAGTCATCACGATGAGCGCCAACACAGCGGCGGGTAAAGGGAGGACGTTGTGCCGCACCGCGCCGACGACGTTCCCGTGCAGCAGGTGATGGACCGCCCGCGTCGAGCCGCAGCCTGGACACTGCAGGCCCGTCAGCCAGAACAACGGGCAAGCGGGAAAACTCCCTTGCACGTGCGGGTCGCGCACCACGATCGCGATAGCCCCTGCCATCGCGACGAGCACGAAGAGCCAGGGGCGAGTGTTGAAACCGAATAAAACCCGGCGCCCTCGAAGAGCCGACCCGTCGTCGAGTAACCCCTTCCTAAAGTTTCGCCGAGAGATTCTCAAAACTTAACGAAATCCCGGGGACATATGCCGGAATCCAAAAGACAACCATGACAGTGAATCGTTGGCGGGTGTCGCGGGAATGTCGCGGGTCATGTTCACCATCCTTTGGCCGGGGCGTGCACTTGTTCGCTCCGCGGGGAACGCCGAGGTACATTGCCCACATGGTTTCGAAGAAACAGTCACCAGCGTACGGCCTTGGGCTTCTGCTGGTATGCAGCGGCGGGTGCGACCGCGCCACACAATCCGCCGCCGGCGCCGGGACTGCTAGCGCCGCAGCGTCGTCCGTGACGGCGACGACCGCCGCGCCCGACTTCAACGGAGCCATCCAGCGCATCGTGCCCGCGGTCATGGGTCGGCAAGAGGTGATGGTGACGGTGCGCCTTCAGTTTCGTCCGGGCGAGGCCGAGACCAACAAGCGTGTGCGCGTGGCCTCGGTGGAGTTCGGCGCGGACGGCCAACTCGCGAGTGTCGTCCTCTTGGATGGCACAGTGCGACTCGTGCTCCCCGCGAGCGCCTTCGAGAAGCGACTTGTGCTGACCGAACCTATCGCGATCGTTGACGGCGCGAAAAAATAGCCGGGCCCCGCTCACGCAACGCGTCGTGAGACCCTCGCCGAAAAGCCCTCGCGGGCGCTCGGGAGACTTAAATCAAAACCATGCTTGAGGGTGCACATGAGTGCTCCCACCGCGGAGCGCATGCTTCGGGCGTCGGCATAGAGCTCGCTCTCCGCCAGCGTTGGCGTGCACTCTCGACGAGCTCGTGAACCTCCTCGGGAAACGTCAGCAAGTCCGAATCCGGGGCCGAGAGAAAGAGCCAAGGAACCGCAACGAACGGCGATGTACGCAGGGCCATGCATGTAAAACACGACGAGGGCCGCGTTTATCGAGAGCGGCTCACCGGCATCGACGGGGTCGAGCGGCCCGGGTACGGCATGCCCGTGGTGCAGGCCGATCACTCCACCACGAACGTCGTCAGCAGAATGATGTGCGTCATGCCGCACGGATAGGCGGCTGCGTCCCGTCGCGTTCGTCTGCCTCGCACTTCACCGCGCGGCCTGCGGCGCCGTCACCGCCAGCCGCCGCCGAGCGCCTGATAGAGGTGCACGCAGGCGTGGAGCTGCTCAAGCTTCGTCTCGATGAGCTCCATCTGCGACTCGAGCGCCTCGCGCCGGGTCAGCAGCACCTCGCTGTAGTCAGCCCGCGCATTGGCGAAGAGCACCGACGATATCTCGCTGGCCTCGTTGAGCCTGGCGACCGACTGGGACCTGAGCTCGAAGCTTTTGCCCAGGTTCTCGATGGCCGCCAGCTGCAACGCCGATTCGCCATAGCCCTTGAGGATCACGCGCTCAAAGTTGAGCACGGCCTGCATCTGCCTGGCGTTCGACGAGAAGTAGTTCGCCTTGATGACGTTGCGGTTGAAGAGCGGCGCCATCAGGTCGACCCCCGCGTTGTAGAAGAGCGAAGCGGGCGTGGTGATCAGCTTCAAGATGCCGAACGACTGCAGCCCCAGCCCCGCGCCACACAGCCGATTGACGGAACGAGTACAGACTGCCGGTCCGCTAGCGGCCCGTTAGCGCCCGCGCTGCTCGTGGCTGCGGACGTGTCGCCATCTCCACCTTTGCAGGCCTCGAGGCTCGTGGCCGCGGCGCTCGCGAAGAGGACCGAGACGCCAAGTGTTCGAGTAAAATACGAACGGGGAAGGGAGGTGCCGGAGAGCGAACGGCGCGCTCTTCACAGCGCTCGGCGGACTTTCTCGGTCGCTTGGACCCGTTCTCGATTTGCAATCCCGGCAATTGCCGAAAGTCGCTCAGATTCGACGTGACGACCGCGAGGCTCACAGTAAGCGCGATGGCGGGGCTCTGGCCGTCAACGAACGCAGCCGGCTTGCCCGCCGCCTCGGTCGCGGCATCCATCGCTGCCTCGATCGCGGCATCGTTGGCTCATGACCATGACCACTGCCTGACACACGTTGTCGTATTTCGGATTGACATCCGTTGCTTATGGAATATTTTCGCCAAGTCCGTTTCGAAATGTCAGGGACGAAGGGCAAGCATGAAAGTCGTCGGAACCGCGGTCGAAGGTGCCAAAGGAAACTTGGAGGAGATCGCTCTTCTGTTTGCTGAGGCCGCTCAACACCAAGCCCAAATTATCGTGACGGCCCGTTCGCTGGACCGTTCAATCGAAGTTGCGGCTGCGACCAAAGCGACTGCCGAGGCGCAATGCTCAAACGCCGCTCGGGCCGTGGAGTCCAACAAAGGAGAATGGGCCTCGACCCACGCGATAATCGGACCGTGTGCGCAAAATGAGGGGAAAAACAAAGCCATTGGCATTGGCATTATTGTCGTCAGCGTTTTAGCGGCTTTCGCTTTCCCGCCGCTACTTTTGCTCGCCGTCGGAGGAGGGTACTGGCTGTGGAATTCCAACAAAAAACGGGACGAGGAAGCCGCCGCCAAGGCTCGAACTTTGGAAGCTATTGAAAGCGCTGGGGCCCAACTCGGAGCGGTTCTTGCCGAGGCAAACACCCAGCTCGCTGCAGCCGCGCAAGGCCTCACCACACTGCAAGCGCAACGCGGCAATCTCGTGCAGGCCAAGGTGCTGAAAGCCGTTGGCAGAGTGTACCTGCCCTTTCTCCCGTTTGACCTCGCGGGCTATCCCGTGGTCATTGACGGAACCGGAACCACCGCGACCACCACGTTGACGCTGCCCGATCTCGGAGCGAACGAAGCTGAGCTGGCGCGAGTTCAAGAGACCATCGATGCGGCCAAGGCTCCGCCGATTTTTTTGCGCCCGGCCGGCGAGCACGTGAGTTCCGTCGCTCACATCCATGGAGAGGAGGGTGACCTCGCCGTCGCGATCGACACGTTCGGGGAAATCCTCGAATCGGTGCCAGTGTTCACTGCTGCAGTACCGCTGGTCTTGGCAGACACGCCGCTGATGCGGGCGCTGCAGGGAGTCGCCCATCCCAAGGAAGCTCCTGGCGCGGTGATTCGCGGTGCCACGGAGCAAACCCGGGACGCGCTCGCGCAGGTGACGCGCTACACGCAAAACATGCGCGGAGACGGGAAGGACATCGAGAAGACCTTTCGCACCATGCGCAACGAATTGCGGGAGGTGCTCGTTCGTTATGGATCCATGCGAACCGAGGCCGTGGAGCAAGCGCACCTGAGCCTGACGGAGGTGCTCAAGCACTCGGATTACGCACACGTCACGTATTACTGTCCACGCTGCAATCGCGTACCGCAGTACATGTTTCAACAGCTTGGAGTGGAGTTGGAAACGGCCCACGAAGCCAACCCGACCGACCTGCTCAACGCACTGCAAGAAAATGACGACGCTCGGCAACGCATCGTCGCTGACGAAGGCCTCCTCGGTGAGTTCTCGAATGCCTTGCAGGGCATCTCGGAAGTGGATGCCGCGATAGCCGGTTGGGAAGCCCAGCATGCCGCAGGCAATGCCTTGGTGGGCAGCCAGTCCATCCTCGGCGCGAATGTGAGTGAGACGCGTTTGCGCGCACTAAGGTCGCAAAAGAAACAACTCCTTGGGCAATTCCGAGGGCTGCTTCGGAAGATCGTAACCGGGAACGCGCGACCCATCCTCGAACTCTCCCGTCAAGCTCGGCTCACCCTCGACCCCGATACGGGTGAATGGGATTGCCCACTCTGCGAGCTGCACCTGGATGACCAGGAGTCGGCGCGAATGGGGCGTTTATTGAAGATTAAAGACGAGTTGCTCATGCCCATGTGGAATGCTCTTTGGACCGAAAAGGACGACTTTCGAAAGAGCGAACTCTTCCGTACGAACGAGCAAATCCAGCGCCTCGTCGAGAAAGAAGTGGGGGCCCTTCGAGATGTCGCCGAACAATACCGGGCCGACATGCGGCCGGTACGCGAGAACCTCGTCATTGCGTCCACAGAAGCCCTCGCGGCGCGCGATCAACTCGAATCCGCGATTGGAAGCCTTTCGGCCTTGGGCGTCATCTCCACGCAACGTTCGCAGGAGACGCTGGGTCGCCTTGGCTCGATGACCGGCGGAGATCTGAGCAAGCTTAAAAAGCGCGCGGAATCAAAAGAGAGCATCCTCAACACCGAGCCGAATGCACAGATGGCCCGCCGAATCATGGCGATCGACCCCATTGGGCAATTGATGAGCCCCGAGCAGCTCTTCACAGAAACAGCCGGGGCGGCGGAGCGCACGACTCTTCAGTCGGACACGGAGGCGCGCCATGGGTGAGGGTATTTCGGCAGCGGCAGTCTACAGCATCGTATCGGCGAGGGTCGCGCCGCTCGAGCATGGAATTGCAGTCCTTCAACACCGACTCAGTGAACTGGAGCAAGAGATGGCAAACGTCGAGAACGCAGTGAGAGAGATGCATCGCGGCCTTGTCGGCGGCTTGGATGAGCTGAAGAGCGGCAACGCGGCGTTGCTGGACGTTCAACAGCAAACGAAGAAGATCACGCTCGAGCAGTTCGTCTCGACCAACGCCCAACTTGGGGCGGCGAATGTGCAGTTGCACACGACGAACAACAACCTCGGCGCGATCAACCAGACAAGCCTCAACGGTTTCCAGACGCTTGACGTCGGTATTGACCGAATGGCGCAGGCCTTGGTGCAAACCGAAGTCATCCGGTTGCTTCACGAAGCGAAGGAGCCAACGGCTCGCGTGCATGCTTTCGCGGAGGAGATTGAAGAGCGCTTTGCGAAAACAATCGAGAGCGTGTTTCTCGTACGCCAGCAATACGACCACCTGCTCGGGACGGCGATGACCGAGTACGACAACAAGCTCAGGCTCATCGGTGAGCACATCTACGAGATGAAAGAGAGCCACTTTGAGCAATTCGCGGAGGTTCCACTGTGCTCGGCACCTGGGAACGCGGTGGAACTCCCGCTTGCACTCGATGAGCAACGCCTGGAACGAAGGCGCGAGGCGCTCGATTCTCGCTTCGACAAACTAGGGGATAGCCTCATTGAGCCGTTGCTCATGGCGCATCGGTCGCTCGAACATAAGCTCGCCTCGGAATACACGGCGGCGTTCGAGACGACGGGCGAGGAGCTCGCGTTACCGGTGGCCGTTCGAATCGCGGCGGATGGCCGAGTAGAGGTCCTGGGACGCGTTGCCTTTTCTTTCAACCCTGAGTTGGCTCAGTCGGAAAGAAAGCTCGCCATGACCGCGGTGGACGAGCCGGGCGCACAGGCGGCCATGAAAGCGCGCGTCGAGCCGATAGGGGGTCGATTAAAAACGCAAACACTGAATGAAGCGCAGCTCAAAAGCCTCAAACTTGCGCTCGAGAACCTAGGAAGCGCGGGCCGCATCGACCCTGATTTGTTACCCGGCTACTACGAGTACCTCGACCGTTACGGACTTGAGGTTGTGTCCGAACAGGAACTGAATACACCATGAGCGAACGACTCCAAGGGGACCGACTCGTCGTCACTGGGACGAGCTCAGGCAGCCAATTTCCGCGCAAACAGGAGGCCATGGCCCAGCGGTACGAGGCGGACGGCAACACGTCGGCAGGACCGTTTTACGTGGAGGGCTCGATCTACGGGCAGGACCTCCGTTTTCGAGGACCCGGAGCGGTGCTTGGCCCCGTGCTAGGTCGCGGCGACGTGAGCCTCGAGCCGACCTATGGCAAGAGCCCCCAACGTTTCTTGGGGGGCCTTCACGCGAGCGGAAACATCGGGACCGCACCGCGAAGAAATGGCTTCCTGGGCTCACTTCTCGCGTCGCTCGATAACGTCGGCACCCTGGTGTGTGGTGACGTCATCGCCGATCAAATCTCGCTCTGCGATACCGTGGTCTTCGGAAACGTTCGAGCGCGACGCATCAAACTATCTCGGTGCATCGTATTTGGAAACGTCCTTGCCTCTGAGACGGCCGTCATTGGGAGCTCGACGGTGCTGGGCTACGACGCGGGCCGAGAGGTTCGCTTCGAAGGCCCGTGCAGCATGGTGTTCCCGGTAGGCACCAGCATCGATACCCCGGCGTTCGTCCCCGCGACCGACGAGACCGGACTTGAATTGCCGTGCGCGGTGATGTTTTTGCCAGCGTTGCGGGCCTACGGCTCGAGTGCGCTCACGTTTCGTCCAGGGCTTCCAGCGGGCGCGGGCGCAGGGGCGAACGGCTGGAAGTCAACGGCTTCAGAACTTTCGGAGGGGGATTCCGCGATCATCGCATCGGCATTGCATCCCGTGGATTGGGTTCGTCATCCCGTCCAGAACGAGGTGCGTAGGTACAAAGGTCGGCAGCTCATCGTTGAAGTTGTGCCCTCCGAACGGCACATTCTTTCGCTCGGTGGGCGCGCCCTTAATTTCGAAGCGATCATTCCGGCCCTTCACCATGCGACCTGGATGTTGAAGACCGCCATCGAGTTCAGCCACTACTCCACGTTGAATCAGCGGCGCACCATGGAAGCATGGGTTGGCCGATGCAGCATCGACGAACAAAAGCTGCTCGTTTGGGCCACGGCGCGGGAGAATCTCGAAGCTTCGGCATGACGCTGTTTTTTTAGGCGTTGCCAACTACTATCGGAACCATGTTTGGATTTCTCAAGAAGGCCGTTTCGGACCTGTACCTCGCGAGGCCCGACTCTGCGGGCGCGCAGCTGGTCTATCGGTGGCCCGATCAGAGCATCCCAAACATGGCGAAGCTCACGGTACGCGCCGATGAATGCGTCCTTTTTTTCAAGCAAGGGACCCTCGTTGGAAAGCTCGAGGCAGGCGTTCATCCCATCGATTCCAAGAATCTGCCATTTCTTGGGGATATTTTCGTATCGCCACTGACGAACGACAATCATTTCCTCACCGAGCTTTTTTTCGTTCGAAAAACCGAGCATCCCTATTCATTGGGCCCCGTCAAGCTCGGGAGTTTTCAAGACATCAGCTCTCGAATGATGGTGACGATGGGCTACTCCGCATCGTTCACGGTTCGTGTCACTTCGGCCGAGCAACTTTTGACTCGGCTGGTCGGCATGAGCGCGGACGTCATGGGAGAGCTCGGGAACTTCCTCGAGAGTCGCATGCGCTCGATGCTGCAACAAGCCGTGGGTCGCATCGCAGCTTCTGAGCCCGTGCTGCAAATCGCATCGAACCAGTACAGCGAGGAACTTGGGCAAGCGCTCATCGAGCGCACCCGGACTGAGTTTGCCAACGATGGCATCGAGGTGACCCGCTTTCTGTCGCTGGACCTGCAGCTCGATCCGTCCTCGGCGGCGGAACTCCGTTCGTACGGTGGCAAGCTTGCGGATCTATCGGTCCAACGCGAACAAGCCGACGTCGGCAATCAAGCCGGATTTGCCACGTACAACCTCGTCAAGGGCCAAGCTGAGTTGATGCGCGGGGTGGCACAGGGAGCCGCCACGCATGGCCTGCCCATCGGGGCCGGGCTCGGAGGCGGCATCGGACTTAGCGGTCCCATGCTCGGTGGCGGCATGTCCTCGCAGAGCATGCAAACTGCTCATCGCCCAACGCCGCCGGCTCCGCGACTCGGCGGCGCGAGTGGAATGAAATACTATCTGCGTGGGCCTGGCGGCGTCGAAGGCCCCTACCCCCCGCGTCAAATCGCTCTGAGAGCCGTCTCGCTCCATCTGCAGCCCGACAGCGTGTTCATTCGACTGCCAGGCGGTACGGATTGGGAACTTGCGTGCGATGTCCCGGACGTTGCCCAAGAGCTGGAAAAGCGACTCGCCAAGATTGGACCATCCTCCGGCAACCCACCTTCGGGCAGCCTGGCGTCGCCGAGCGATGGGTTTGAACGCGCCCTCACGGTGGCGGCCGGCGATAAGATTTTCACGACCGACGAAGTCGACTTGCTGGCCATTCTCGCGTGCTCCGCAAACCTGGCAAAAGACGCGGCCGAAGGACGACAGTACGTCCTTATCCGCGCGCGCGCCCTCGGTTGCGAGGTGCAAGATTTGGCCACGCCGGCGGCAACCGCAACGCTCGCGCGGGACCACGCCGTGTCCGGCCCAGCTTCCCCATCCGCCCCTCAAGCCACTCCGTCCGCTGGAGGGCCTCCACCGTTGCGACTCGGCGTCGTCTACACTTACGACAACGGTGCACAGCGCATCGAGGGCCTCAGCGCGAAAGCGGTTGCGACGCGGCTGAAGGGAGCGCCCGACGGAGTGCACATGGTGTGGTGGACGGGAGCCGCGGACTGGACTGCGGCCGACGAGGTCGATGGGATCAAGGCCGAGTTGGCGAAGCTCCCCTAACCGGAACGCTTGCTTCAGCGCATCTTGCGAGCCGCGAGCGTCGAGAGCTGGGTCGCCAACCGGATGGCCGACACCATGCCGGCCGCCGAGGCCGTGCCTTTGCCCGCGAGGTCGTAGGCGGTGCCATGATCGACACTGGTGCGCACGATGGGAAGGCCCAAGGTAACGTTCACGATCTCTCCAAAACCAATCAATTTGCAGGCAATCGTAGCTTGATCGTGAAACATGGCGACGACCCCATCGAAGGCGCCGCCCACCGCCATTCGGTACGCGCTCTCCGCTCCGATAGGCCCAAGGAGCCGCGCGCGAAAGCGTTGCGCAGCCAGGCATTTCTGGGCGAGCACGACACCAGGACCGATGACCTCGAGTTCCTCACGACCGAGGAGGCCGGCTTCGCCTGCGTGGGGATTGAGCCCGGTGACGACGATGCGGGGCGAACGCACCCCGAGCGCGCGCAGGAGCTCGACGAGACGAACCGTTGCCTGAACGACCCCCTCTTCGGTGAGCGCACGGGGCAAGCGCCGGATGGGCACATGCGTCGTCACGAGGGAGGTCGCGAACCAGGTGCCGTCGCGAGGCACCACGAACGCCATCACCACGGGGCCGGCTGCGAGCCGCGCGGCGAGGTGCTCGGTGTGTCCACGAAATCGCCTGGCCCGAGGGGCGCCACTCGTCGCAATCGACTCTTTCGAGGCCGGCCCGGTAACGAGCGCCTTGCCCACACCGGCCGCGACCAAATCGCACGCCGCATCGATCCAGGCGAGCTGAGCGGCACCGCCTTGGGGCTCGGGACGACCCGGCCTCGCCGCCCTTGGAAGCCGCGCGCTCGCTTGCCAAAGACCGATTTGGCCCGCGCGAAGGCTCGTCCTTTTGTCGCACGGACGAACGCGCTCACCGAGACCCGCGGCCACGGCGGCGCGTGCAAGCGTATCGGGATCGCCGACGACGATGGCCGTCGTGCCCGGTAGCTCCCGCAGTGCGCCCAGCGTCACCTCGGGTCCGATGCCGCTCGGACACCCCACCGAAAGGACGAGCGGCGTCACCGGAGCTGCCTCGAGCGGCGACCTCGGGCTCGGGAGCCCGGATCGCCACACGTCACTTTGGAGCCTTCATGATGGTCTTGCCATCCAGCGTCGTCCAATAGACGAACGCCTCGTCCACGGCGATCTGGTACGGCTTGTTTTGAGCCGCCGCGAGAACGATGACGTCACCCCCGGCAAGCGGAGCCTTCGCCACCGAGCCGTCGGTGTCGCTCGTGCCGTAGTTCGTCCAGTAAACGAATTCGGCGTCCAGCGCGACTTGCGCGGGCTTCAACTGATTGGTCGCGATGCTTTCGGGCGGCTTGCTACCGTCCTGAATCACCCGCGCAATTTCGCCCGCGTTCTCCGTCGCGTAATACACGTAGGTCGCGTCAATCGCGATGCCGGTCGGGTTGCCGAGTCCCTTCACGAGCACCTTCTGAATGCCACCCGACGAGCCGACGCGCCGAATATCCCCACCGTTGTACGACGAGTAATAAACGAACGCGGCATTCGCGGCGATGTCCCATGGCAGTGAGAGCGAGGCCGCGAGCTTCAGGTTGGTCGTATCCACCGTAGCCGTGAAGTCGGCGGACCACACTTCACCCATCTTTTGATTGAGCCAGAACACCTTCGAGCCGACGACCACCATCGCATACACGGTGTCTTTCATGCTCGTCGCGAGGGTCACCGGCATGAGCGGCACCTTCGCGCCGACGATTGCCGCGCCCTGATCGGCAAGGCCCGCGTTGGCCCAGAGGACACCGGTGAACTTCGCGTCGGTTGCGAGGGCGACGTCGTGCGGGAGCTTCTGGTTCATCGCAACGAGCTGAGGTGCCGTCGCATCGGCGAGCTTCTTCCGGAAGATGCTGTTCGTTACGCCAGCCGAACTCCAGTAGACGTAGTCCTTGTCAACAGCGAGGCCGAAGGGCGCGTCCTGGTTGGCCGCGAGTTTGGTCGGAGTGCACACGCCACCGAGGCAGGCTGCGCCTTTGCAGTCATGGCCGCAGCCGCCGCAGTTCGCCTCGTCCGCCGAGACGTCGAGGCAGTCCCCGCCGCAATACTTCTGCCCCGCCAACAGGCACTGGCACGAACCGGCAAGGCACGCCGTGACCTTGGGACACTTCGTAGCGCACATGCCGCAGTTCGCGTCATCGTTCATCGGATTGACGCATTTTCCAGTGCAGACGATCTCGGTCGCCTTGCAGGTCGGCTGCATGCCGGAGCTCGAACTCGAGGTCGAGGTCGTGGTCGTGGTCGATACCCCGCAGTCGCACGAGACGTACACGGTCGAGTCATCCGGTTTGCAAACCGTCAGGCCATTGGAGGCCTTGCCGCTCGGACAGTCGCAAACGATAGGCTGATTCGCGATGCAACCACCCGCCGCTGGGACGGTATCGCTGCCGCTGCAAGCCTGAATCAGCACGCCCGAAAACGCGACGAGCACGCCAGCTTTCAAAAAAATATTAGGCATCGTTCTATCCTCCAAGGTTCCAGTCCGTCGTCATCCGAGCCGAGTTCCGCCAATGGTGATCTCGTCAATTTTCATGGTGGGGCAGCCCACACCGACCGGCACGCTTTGCCCGTCTTTTCCGCAAGTCCAGATCCCGTCTGACACGGCGACGTCGTTGCCAAGCATGCTGACGCGCGTCAACACTTCCGGCCCGTTTCCGATCAAATTAACGTCTTTGACAGGTCCGGCGAGCTTGCCGTCCTCGATAAAGTAGCTCTCGGTCAACGAGAACACGAAATCTCCGTTCGAGATATCCACCTGGCCGCCACCGAAGCTCACCGCGTAAATACCCCGTTTTACTGAGCGAATAATCTCCTCGGGGTCATGCGGACCCGCGAGCAGGATCGTGTTCGTCATGCGGGGCATCGCGTTCGCCGCGTAACTCTCGCGACGTCCATTGCCGGTCGAGTTCAGCTTGTAGTGCCGAGCGGACATACGGTCGTGCATGTAGCCGACGAGCTTGCCGTTCTCGATGAGCACGTTCTTGCCAGGCTCGTTCCCCTCGTCGTCAACGTTGATCGTTCCGCGAGATTGCAACAGCGTGGCGTCGTCCACCACGGTGCAGAGATCACTCGCAACGGACTGGCCGAGTTGCCCAGCGTAACGGCTCGTGCCCTTTCGGTTGAAGTCGGCCTCGAGCCCATGCCCGACGGCCTCGTGCAATAGAATGCCGCTATCCCCTGGCGCAAGAACGACCGGCCATTGAGCGGCCGGCGCTTCTTCGGCATCGAGCATCGCGATCGCGCGGCGTGCGGCCTCCTGCGCGTGCCACTCGGGCGACTTGTGGTCGAAATAGCCCATCGTCATCCGGCCACCGCCACCGGAAGAACCGGCCTGACGCTTGCCTTTTTGTTCGGCGACCGCTCGGATCGTGAAGCGAATCATCGGCTGAACGTCGAAGCACAACCGCCCATCGCTGGTGGCTATCAAGATCTCGCGGACAGCCTCGGCAAACCCGGCTTCAGCTCGAATGATCATCGGGTCCGCCGCCATCGCCGCGCGACTCGCTCGCTCGAGCAACGCGCGTTTTTCAAGTGCCGGCTCATCGATGCTAAAGGTGTCGAGCTCGTAGCGGCTCGCCACTCCGCGCAACTCGACCTTGACCGGCGCGACGCCACCACCGCCCGTCGCGATGCGCGCTGCCGTCTCTGCCGCGCGTCTCATCGCCTCGAAATCGAGGTCCTCGGTGTAAGCGTAACCGGTAGCGTCCCCTTTTTGCACGCGCACCCCGAGACCCATCGAGGTGCTTCGCGACGCACTCTTGAGAATGCCCTCGTCATAGCTAAAGCCGGAGCCCTTTCGGTACTCGAAAAAGAGGTCCGCGTAGTCCCCGCCGTGCGCCAGCGCAAGGCCGAGGACACGGTCGCAAAGGGCCGCGTCGATTCCAGCTTCGCCACCCGGGGCGAATGGGGCCAGGTAGGTTCGTGACTGCGCCATTCTTTGAGCATGCCTCGGGTGGCGGATGGTTTCCACGGGCATCGGAGGATGGTGGACACAGGGCGCGAGCGAAGTTACGGAAGTGACCATGGATTTGGACACTGGACTCATCTGGCTTCACGTGACGGCGAACCTCTTCTGGATCGGGGCCATCGCGGCCGTCGGGGTGCTCGTGCTCGCGACGAATGTCGACGCCAAGGTCCGTGGGACGCTGGCTGTGGCGGTCTATCAGCGCGTTGGGGTTCCGGCGTTCCTCGCTTCGTTCGTCTTCGGAACCGCCCGGCTTCTCAAGGACGCCCAGCACTATTTTAAAGACACGCATTTCATGCACGCGAAGCTCCTGTTCGCGTTGATTGTGATCGGTTTGCACCATGTGATTGGGGCGCGAGCGAAAAAACTGGCCAGCGGAGAAGCAACCGACGCTGGGCCCACGCGAGCACTTCTCGGCGTGTTCGCCGTATGTGCGGCACTCGCGGCCTTGACGGTTATCTTCAAGCTTCCGAAGTGAATCGATTGGCGTTAAGGTCTCGGTCGCTGCTTTGGCGTTGAACCCGCGTGGGGTCGGGTCACCGTTCGTCGGTCGCTTTGCTTTCTTTTGAGGCTTCTGAAGAGTTCCTGAAATCTGACGGTTTTGCACGTGCCCATCGATCGCGAAAAAACCCTCCAAGCGGCGCAGACGCTGGTCGAAAAGAAGAAATTCGACAAAGCGATCATCGAATATCGGAAGCTTGTCGCCGAGACTCCTTCCGACGTCCGAACGCTGCTCAAGATCGGCGACTTGCACCTCAAGCTGAACCAACACGAGGGAGCGATCAGCACGTATGAGCAGGTCGGCGACCATTATTTTCGCGAGGGATTCGCGGTCAAGGCAATCGCCGTTTACAAGCAAATCCGCGGAATTATCACGCGGCACTGCCCGAATCTTGAGAGCAAATACAGCCACATTCTCCCTCGGCTGGCGGGCATTTACACGCAGCTCGGCCTGACGAGCGACGCACTCGCCGCTTACGATGAAGTCGCCGCGAACTTCCGGCAGGACGGTCGCGAACGGGACGCCCTCGACGTTTTCAAAAAAGTGATCGAGCTCGACCCCGAGAATCCCATCGGTCATCTGCGGGTGGCGGACTCGCGGGTGCGCCTCGGTGATATCGACAAAGCCGTCGAGGCGTTCGGCCTTGCCGCCAACATCATGCTGAAACTAGGGCGCGACGACGACGCCCTGAAGGTGCTGGAGCGGCTCCTCGAACATCGACCCGAGCCAACCTTTGCGCGGCTCTGTGGCCTCACTTATTTGAATCGCGGGCGCCCGGGCGACGGAATGATCGCGCTCTCGAGGCTCCAGATTGCGTTCAAGGCCGACGCGCGTGATCTCGAGACTCTCGGGGTGCTCGTGCGGGCATTCGACGCAATAAACCAGCCTAAAAAGGCCGTGGAAGTCCTTAAGGAGGCTGCACGAATCGCGCGGGACTCGGAAGACGACGAGGAGTTCGCGCGGTTGGTCGAACGGTTGCAGGAACGCGCACCGAACGATCCTCAGGTGCGGCAGCTGGTTCAGCAGGCCCAGACGCAATCCCTCGGCGACGACCTCGATTCGATCGCCGTCGACGAGCCGGTGTTTCAGGACTCGCTGGAGGAAAGCTTCGAGCTCGCTGAAGCGGATCTCGAGACGCTCGCGATCGAGAGCCCGCTGGACAGCCACCCGTTGCCACTCGACTTTCCGCTGCACTCCTTCGACGCCGAAGCGGGCGGCATCGACGACGCGCTGAACGGCCGCAGCCAGCATGCTTACGCGCCGAGCGACGCGAGCATCAGCACCGCGCGCCCCGTCGATGTGCTCCCGGGCGAGCACGGTCGAGGCTACCGGGCGTCCCCTTTTGAGAGTCTCGCTGGCGGAATCGTGGAGCGCGCCCTTGAAGAGTGCGAGCTCTTGACCGACCTGGGGCGCTTCACCGAAGCCCGGTCCATTCTGCGTGGCCATCTCGAGAACCTGCCGAACCACCCGCTGATCATCGATGCGCTAAGAGCCATCGATGCCATTGTCGGCCCCGACACGGAGCCGCCGCTGCCGGACGGCTTTATGGTGGAGGCGCCCCACAGCTGGGCCAATATCGACTCCTCGACGTACCCAAGCTTCCCAACCGACGGTTTCCCGGCACTGCGGGAGCCGGGCGGACAG
>CANMZR010000033.1 GCA_947502375.1 Polyangiaceae bacterium | reverse complement strand
AAACGAGCCGCTGGCATTGCCAACGGCTCGTTCGATTCGACGGTGACGTCGAACGTGGTCCATCAATCAGGTGACGGGCGTTTCCCAGTCATCCGACGCGGTGATGCCGCCTTCCATCCAGGTCCAGGTGATCTTCTGGTAGCAGAACGCAACGTGCTCGCGCTCTTTGTGGTTCATGTTTTCCGTGACGCGATTGTTCAGCATCTCCGTGCGGATGCTGGCGATCGTCGCGTTCTCGAGTTCCACTGTGTAGAACTGTGCTTCTTGGCCCGTCACCGACGGCTGCCAGAAACGAAGCTCGAACTTCGAGAGCTGCTCGTTGTTCACGAGGACGTTCATGAGCAGCGGGGTGGCCTTATCGAGCTCCTTCGTGATCGACAGGGGCTTGTGCTGGCGCTTGCCGGTGGGCAGGCCGCTTGCAGCATCGCGCGGCGAAACCACTTCGTGGTTGAACGCGATGACGGCGATCGAGTCTTCACGACCGCCTTGAGTCACGGAGCCCTTGATTTGCCCCTGAGTTTTACCGGTTAGCTTGAGGTACGCATTGAGAGCCATGGTTCGTTTCCTTCTTTCCCAACCGCATCGGCACGACGGTACTCCGTCTACAGATTATTCCGCGCGGGCCACCGCGCCGGTGCATTGGGTCATCCAACTAGGTTTTCGTCCCGCGAGCGCCGGCTGCTTCCGACATCAGACCCGCGAGATGGGGAAAGAATAGGCATTCGAGACGCCGCGTCAACTGACCAATTACGTTTTTTTCAACGAATTTGCTTACCCATTGGGAAAGCATGGATCACACACTGCTCACACTACGGTTTGGCGAGCAAGATGACGAGGGTACCACCCACCGCCGCACTCGCACCGAATGCCCGCCGCTTTGACAGTGTTTCTTTGAGAAACACACGCGCGAGAACGAGTGTGAAGACCGTCGTCAGCTGATTGAGCACCGAGGCCCTGGACGCGGTCGTCCACTTGAAGCCACCCAGCCAGAGCAACATGGACAGGTAGGCCGAAAGCACCGACGCCGGCAAGAGGGTGCGCCAGCTCGCGCTTGGCTTCAGCACTGCGAGGGCTGCGCGCTGCGACGGGACCAAGGCGATCCACGCGAATTGCGCGACGGTGCCGGCGAGCAGACGAATCAGCGAGACCTCCACGAGATCCGAGCGCTCGACGATGGGCTTCGACAAGAGCACGCCGAGGCCCATCACCAAAATGCCGACGATGCCGAGCGTCGCACCGACCCAGACCTCACGGGCGGAGCGGCCACCGGAGGGCTTTTCAAACACCGCCGCCAGCACCCCGGCCACCACGAGGACGCCGCCGAGCACGAACGCGGTGGAGACCTTTTCTCCGAGCGCGAGGACACTCACGCAGACCAACGTCGGAGCGTAGGCACAGTCCACGACCGCGAGCAGGCTCGGGCCGAGCCGCTGCAAGGCGACGAAAATGAGCGTGTCCGCGACCGCAATCCCGAGCACGCCACTGACGATGAGGCGCACCCAATCCGCTAAGGGTCGCTCGAGATCAAAGCCTTTTCCAAGCACCGCGAGCGTCACCAGCAGCAGGGCGACGGCCACCACGTTCTTGAACAGGTTCATCGCGAGTGGCGAGGTGTTCTCCGAGCGCTTGAACAAGATGAGGCTCGTCGACCAACACAGCGCCGCACCGATTGCACAAGCCTCACCTAACATCGCCGGGAGCCTTCCCACGAACGGTTGTGCTTGTCGAGCGGAGCGCCGCTTTTCTCTCCGTCCGGCAACGGCAGACGCTCACTCGACGTCTTTGCAGCAGCGGAATCCGAGATGGTAGTTCGCGTGATTCCGACCCTCGTTATCGTGCCAGCTCGGCGCGCGCCAGCGACAGTCATCGACGTGGGCTTCGAGCTTCGAGAAGATGAACCAGCTGCCCTTCATTTCGGCAACGCCGAAGCCGCCAGCCGCACCGAGATCGCTGGCCCTTAGCGGCAAGGCCATGTGCTCGGCCACGTTGCCGTGCTGGTCGTACACACCGAATGCGCTCTTGCACTCGGGAAACGAGCCCGCGGGATACGTGTTGGAGCCACAGTTCGTCCAGCCACTCGACTCACACGACTTCGACTTCGCGCTCGCGGTGGCGCACTTCGCGTGGTCTTTCTGGCTACCGTAAGCCCAGCTTATCTCGCGGGTGCTGTTGTGGCGTCCGCGCATCCCATCCCGGTCGAGCTGGTAGGCGTATTCTTGCTGAGGCGGATGCAGTGCGCCAGCGCAGCCACCCTCCCATTCGTGGGCGTCGCAGAGGCGCTTACCGATGGACTTGCACGTCTCCTGGGCCTGCGCCGTGGTCACCCAGGTCACCGGGTATTCGCATGGGATCCCCGGAAACTCATAGCGATCCATGCAGACCTTCGCATGCTCCGCAGTGTCGGTGGCGGGGTCGTAAATCGGCACCATGAAGGGCGATTGGCACTTCGCGCTCTTCTCATCGCGGACCCCTGCTTCGCGACGCGTCGCCACGCATTCGGCACGCGTCATCGGGTGCTTGGTGACGTCGGGCTTGCCCTGCCCTGCGTGCTTCGACTTCTCAAAGATCGCCTCGAGCGCGGCAACTTCGCCGTCGTCGAGGCCGAGCACGGCACGCATGCGACGGAACATGGCGGCACGCTGCAGGACGAGCGAGTCCGGCATCAACTCGAGCTCGGGAAGCTCCTCTGTCTCGTATTCGACGAGCGGCGCGGAGGGTACCGTCGGACTCGCGGAGGCCGCCTGGCGCTCTGAAGCCGCACTCGGGGCGTCCGCGGCCGGTGGAGGTGGCGCAACCGTCACCGCGGACGGCACCGCGGACGGCACGGTCACGAAGGCCTCATCACGCGGCTCCTGGCCACAAGCCGCTACCGCCACCCCGAACCCGAGAAGGGCGGACCATTTGGAACGCTGTCGAAATAAGACTGAAGACATGAGTTGCGGCTCCCGGAGCACGCTTCGCGCGTGGTCCATGAGTCCCTGTTAATGGACGCGTCAAGCCTTGGCCCAATTAGTCGCACAAACACCTACATCGTACCTGGCAGAAACCGAACGAGGCGGGGGCTCGGCTTGCCTGCGCGTGGACGCTTCCTTCCGTTGGGTCACCTGGCGTCGCTCAGCCAAGGCGGGCCAGGCCGGGGGAGCGGACTTTTTAGGCCGGGGGCTCGCGCTCGGCGAGCGCCGCGCGAATGTCCTCGAGGGCCCGCTCGATGTGCTCCCGGTGCGTACGAAAAGACAACACGCAGAAACGAATGAAAAAACCGTTTCGCAAGGTGGTCCCGGTCATGTGCACGCGCTGGCGTTGGTTGATGGCCGACAAAAGACGACGATTCGCGATATCGCAGGCCTCGGCATCGAGCCCGGCGGGACGGATCCGCCAAACAAAAAGCGAGAGCTCGGGAGCGTCACCCACCTCGACTCCTGGCTCCTCTGACAGCGCCGCGAACGCCACCCGTGCGAGGTCGAGTTTCTCGTCGAGAGCCGCGCGAAAAGTGGCCGCACCGTGCATCTTGATGGGCAACCAGACGCGCAAACCGCGGTTGTCACGCGATAGTTCCGGTCCCATGTCACAAAAATCGACGATGTCCTCGTCACTCTGTTTTGCGGGCAAATACGGGGCTCGAACGGCATGAGCCCGCTCGAGCGCCAGCCTATCCCGAACAAGCACGCAGCCCGTTCCGTAAGGTAAGAACAGGCCCTTGTGGGGGTCGAGCACCACCGAGTCCGCGAGTTCGATCCCACGGAGAGACGCGCGTCCCCGTTCGGTCAGCGCGAAGAACCCGCCATAAGCCGCGTCGACGTGAAACCACAAACCCTCCTGTTTGGCCACCTCGGCCAGCGCGACCAGATCATCGACCGCCCCCGTGTTGACGGTTCCCGCGCTGCCGACGACGCAGAACGGCAAGAGCCCGGCTGCGCGGTCGCGAGCGATGACACGGACCAGCTCTTTCGTGCACAGGCGGTGGTGCTCATCGCTCGGTAAAAGCCGCACCCTTTCGGTCAAAAATCCAGCAATCCGAGCCGATTTCGTGAGGGCATGATGCACGTCATCCGACGCATAGACCACCCCGCGCTGAAATTCGGGGGGCAGGCGTTCGTGCCGCGCGGTGACGAGCGCTATCAGGGTCGCCATGGACCCACCGGTGGTCAGGAGTCCGCCCGAGCCCTCCGGCAGTGCGAGGATGGCCGTGAACCAATCGAGAACGTTCTTCTCGAGCTGCACCAGGCCGGGGGCCGCTTGCCACATCCCTACGTAGCGATTCGTTGCGTCGGCGATGAGGTCGGCCACCGCGGAATGAAAGAGGCCGCCTCCAGGGACGTACGCGAGGTACCCGGGGGAAGCGGTGTTCAAGCTCGCCGGGATGACGCGCCCGAACAGCAGACGGAGCAGCCGCTCGTAGGGCGTTCCCGTTTCAGGCAGCGGCTCGCGCAACATGCGGGCGAGTTTTTTCCCACCCGCCACGGCGTGCATCGGTTGGGTCGGCAGACTCTCGATGTGACGCACGATGCGGTCCATCGCGAGCTCCACCATCGCCCGCATGGTTCGCGAGGGAAGCTCGAGCGGCATCGGCGCCGCCACCTTCGGGAGTTTGCGCCGCGACATGTCAACGAATCGGCTAACCGAAAATCTTCGCGCAAATGGGGCTGCCTGGGCAACACAGGTTGATGCCGCCGGGCGCCTGATCGGTGTAGATGCACACGAACGGACCTTGCGCCGGGTAGTAGTACGTCCAGAAAAAACACATCTCGTCGGTGGCCGATTCGCCGAACTTTACAGTCTTGTCGCTCGTGTTGTTCCACTCGCACGTGAACTGAAAACCCCCGCCCGGCGGCACCGTGAACGGAGGATCGTGGTAGACGGTCGTCGGCTCCGCCCATTGCCAATTCGGGACCTCGTAGACGGACTTGACGGGAGTGATCTTGTCTTCCGCAGTCGAGATCGTAACGTTCGTTCCGAACTTGTGCGTGTGCCCGGTGATCCCGAAATAGCTCACGTCCGCGAGCGCCGCGGGCACGGGGACAAAAGATGGGCCAAGGGTCGCTTTCGACTTCGGCTTGAGGTTGATGTCCGGATTCCCCACGAAGAGAAAGTCCGCCGCAGCCGTCACTTCACTCGCTGGCATCGCGTAGAACGTCGTGAGCGCAGAGGCCTCGCGCGGAGCATCGGTCGTGTTGATGTAGTGCATCTCGAGCCGAATCATTTGCTGGGGTTCCAGGTCAAAGCTGATGCCCTTCGGAAGCGCGAGCGTGTCGTCGTGCTTCTGCGAGATCATGAGCGGGGTGCCCTTCTCGGGCTTCAAGAGATCCGCGAACGGCTGGCACGCGAACGGCACGGTCTGCTCCGTCGTATCGGCGACGCGATAGACGATGAGGTGATGCGACGATTCGGAAATCACGTTGTGAATGTTGCCAACGTGAATCGCAGTCTGGTTTGTGAGACGTTTGACGAGGCACTGGGTCTTTTCGGCGCCCGCCGCGACCATCACCGGATCGAAGGCGACGCTGAAAGCCTCTCCGAGGCTGTTGCTCGAACCGGACGAAGGACCCACACCCGTCGTGGTGGCAGCGGCTCCACCTCCGCCCGTGCCGGCCGGGGCGCTAGCGCTCGTCCCGCAAGCCATCAGCGCGACCGAAAAAACCGCAATCAGACGAGACATTCCTGGCATTGAAATAATCAAACCTTCCTGATTGCGAAGGCTACTTCGAGAGTACGGTATTGGCCATGAGTCATCGTGCTTTTGGCTTCATCGCCGTTCTGTCGATTGCGTTTTCGTTGGGCTGCGCACCCAGGAACAAGCCGCTAGCGGCGGGCGACCATGCTCCCGAGTTCAGCCTGATGGGCAGCGACGGCAAAGCCCACCGCCTGAGCGACTACCAGGGGACCTTCGTCGTCCTCGCATGGTTCCCGAAAGCGAATACCGGAGGCTGAACCGCCGAATGCAAGTCGCTCCGTGAGAGCGGCAAAGCCCTTCAAGCCTTCAACGTCAGCCACTTTGCGGCGAGCTGCGACGACGCAGAAACCAATCGTCAATTCGCCAAGTCGCTTTCGCTCGACTACCCGATCCTGAGCGATCCATCGACCACAACGGCAGCCGCTTACGGCGTGCTCGGTGCGCTCGGCATGGCGCGGCGCACCACTTTCTACATCGACCCCAAAGGCACGGTGGTGTTCATCGATTCGAGTGTGAGCACCGGAACGCATGGCACCGACGTCGTGAAAAAGCTGGTGGAGCTGGGCGTGAGCGCAGCCCAAAGACCCATCGAGGCCGGACCCTGAACGTTCAGGAAGTCGGCGGCGCTGGTGCGAAAGCCGGGCGTCGGCTACGTTGCGCGGTCCCATGGCTGAATTGCTGACCGCATCTGCATGCGAGCTCGCCGACCGAATCCGCAAAGGGGAGCTTTCGTCCAGCGACGTCGTGAACGCTCACATTTCTCAGATCGAACGGGTGAATCCGGTTCTGAACGCGGTCGTTCGGACGCGCTTCGAAGACGCGCGAATCGAGGCCAGAGCGGCCGACGCGAAACTCAGCCGGAAAGAGCCCGTCGGCCCATTTCATGGCGTGCCTTGCACCATCAAAGAATGCTTTGCACTCACGGGAATGCCGAACACCTCAGGCCTCTTGGCCCGCAAAGGCTGGTTGGCAACGGAGGACGCAGCGGCCGTCGCCAAGTTGCGAGCAGCCGGTGCCATACCGCTCGGGGTAACGAACGTATCGGAGTTGTGCATGTGGCTCGAGTCGAACAACCGAGTCTACGGCCGTACCAACAACCCTTATGACCCGGCGCGCATCGTCGGCGGCAGCTCGGGGGGCGAGGGGGCGATCATCGCCGCGGGAGCATCGCCGTTCGGACTCGGCTCGGACGTCGGCGGCTCGATCCGAATGCCGGCATTTTTCAACGGCATCTTCGGTCACAAGCCGACCGGTGGCTGGATCGACAACCGCGGTCAATTTCCACTGACGGTCGGTGACGGGCTCCGTTATTTAACGACTGGCCCGCTCTGCCGACGCGCCCGTGATCTCGCGCCGCTCTTGCGAGTGCTCGGGCCAGAACGGCCCCTTTTAGCGCCGGAAGAGGTCGAGCTGAAGGGTCTCGAAGTCGTCAGCGTCACCACGGGGCTAACGCGCGTGAGCGATGATTTGCTGGCTGCACAAGCGAAGGCCGAGCGCGCGTTGACCGAGCGAGGCGCCCGTGTGAGGCACGCGGAACTGCCGCTCTTGAAGCGGTCGATCGAAATTTGGACCGCCATGCTCGACGCCGTCGGCGGCCCCACCTTCAGCGAGCTCTTGGGCGGGGGGGTGCCCATTTCAGCAGCCTTTCAGCTGCTTTTGTTAGCGCTCGGCCGTTCACCGCACACGCTCCCGGCGCTCGGGCTGGCGCTCCTTGAGAAGCTCCCGAGGCTGACGCCGAAACGCAACGCCACCCTGCGTGGACTTGGCGCGGAATTGAAGCGCGACCTGCTCGCCTGCATCGGCGAAGGCGTGATGCTGTACCCGTCGTACTCCATGCCGGCGCCGCGCCATCACCAGCCGCTCTTACCGCCCATTCACTGGGGTTACACGGCGATCTTCAATGTGATGGAGACTCCCGTCACGCAGGTCCCGCTCGGCTTGAACGCGGAAGGTCTGCCGCTAGGCCTCCAAGTCGTCGGAGCGCACCATCGCGACCACGTGACGCTGGCCGTCGGGCTGGCGCTCGAGGATGCCATGGGCGGGTGGGTTCCGGCGCCGCGCTGGACCTGATCTCAAAAAAACAACCCGACGCGGGGCACGAAAACGCGCTTGCTTGCCTGGCAACTGGCCCCACGAGCGACACTGCGGTAAGTCGCGCCCCATGTGGAATCGCATTGGTCGCTGGATCGCCCCTGCGCTGATGGTGCTGGGCGCCCTCGCTGGGCTCGCGTTCGCGTGGAGCTCCACCCTCGATTACAGCCGTCACCTCGATCGCCAGGTGCACGATTTGCGCTGCGGGTTCGTGCCAGGCCTTGCCGCAGCGCCGGGCGCCGACGAGGGCTGCCGTGCGGCCATTTACAGCCCGTACGCGGCGTTGATGCGCGACAAAATATGGGGCGGAGTGCCTATCTCGCTGTGGGCGCTCGGGACGTTTTCGTTTTTTGCGGCGTTCTCGGTGTACCTGCTTCTCTCGGGCCGCAACGCCTCCAGGTACGCCGTCAAGACGGCAAGCTTTCTCGCAATCGGGCCGTTCGTTGTCTCGCTTGGAATGGCTTACCTTTCGGCAACGCGGCTCGGTACGTTCTGCAAAACATGCATGGGGATCTACGGTGGATCGATTGCGCTTTTCAGCGGCGCGGTCCTCGGATTTTTGGCACTTTCGCGCGAGACTTCGAGCTTCGCTGCGGACGGCGAGAGGGACACGGCTCCGGCACCACCCGCGCGTGCGGTTGGCCGACTCGTCCTCGTACCGGGCTGGCTCGCCCTCTTGGCCGCGGCGGCCCTCACGCCTCCGCTGGCTTACGCGAAGAGCGTACCGAACCACGATGAGAAGATTGCGGCCTGCGGCAAGATCCCTAAGCCAATCACTGGAAAAAGCACCGCCGGCATGAAGGCTTCGCTCACGCGAACCGTGAGTTCTGCAACGCGAACGCCCGTCACCTTGATGATCGATCCGCTCTGCCCGAGCTGTCGCGCACTGCATCGTCGGCTCGATACCGAGGGATTCCTTGAGCAAATGGATACGACGATGGTGCTCTTTCCGCTCGATTCCAGCTGCAACTGGATGGTCACCCGGGACGTGCATCCGGGTGCTTGCCAAATAGCAAAAGCGATGCTCTGCGCGGAGCCGAAGAACCAAGCCGTGCAGGTTCTCGAGTGGGCGTACGACCAGCAGGAGCTTCTCATTTCGACAGCAAAAATGCAGGGTGCCAGCGCGATCGACGGCTACATCGAAGGTAGCTTTCCAGGGCTCGGCGCCTGCATGAAGGAAAAGGCGACCAGCAAAAAGCTCGAAGACATGCTGCGATTTGCGGTGGACAATCAACTGCCCGTCTCCACCCCGCAGCTCTTCCTTGGCGACGTGCACGTCTGCGACGAGGACACCGACATGGGTCTCGTCTACTCCCTTCACAAGCTGGCTCCGCAGCTCAAAGCTCGCTCTTTTTGAGGTCATCATGGCGAAAAGTGGTCCCATCGTCGTCGCGTTTCTTGCGGGTATCGGTCTGCTCACCGGCGTGACGCTCAGCGTGCGTGGTGAAGTTCGCGCAGCGGGTGAACGACTCGTGGCCGGCGCGAGTGACGAAAAGTCGGCGCCAAAGATCGCGACCGCAGACGACTCCGAGCTTTCGTACTGCACACCCGAATTCAAACAGGTCCTCGCGCGCGTCATTCACGCCTGCGGGCTTGGCGGCACGGAAGGGCGTCGGGGCTGCCAGCCAGCCGATGTCAAAACGCTCGCGTCGATAAGCGACGAGGAGTTCAACAAGCTCTTCACACCGCTACGGGAGCGAGCCGCCGTCATCCTGTTCAACGACGGCCAAGACACGCTCGACGACGAGGCGAAGAAGGCACTCGACGAACGCTGGGCCGAACGGAAAGGCGCACGGTATTTCTTCGTCGTTGCACGCGCCTCGAAAACCGGACCCGTGGACTTCAACCAGGCGCTCTCGCACAAGCGCGCGAACAGCGTGATGTTTTATTTGGCAGATCAATACAAGGATCCCGACCTCGACAAGAAGGTCGGCCTCCTCTGGCTTGGCAAAGAATTTGCGCAGCTCGACGAGACCTATTGCAAGTGGAATGTCACCCACACCGGAAGGTGCAACGGGGAGGACATCAACCGCAGTGCCTTCGTCTCCTGGGTGGACTGCCGCCTATGAGGCGCTGGTTCGGCCTGACCGTCGCCGCGCAGTTGACCGTGGGTTGCGTCGAAGGGTCGAATCCAAGCGGCACCGTGCGGGATCGTAACGAGGCCGTCCTTTCCACCGCCGGCCCCTCCTCGACGACAGCTCCAGGTGGTACGAGCAGCGCCCCGCCGACGAAGCCGCCGCGGGCGCTCTGCAGCTCGAGGCCGCGTGCCAAAACGCCCGACACGCACATCGACACAGCCGCCGCCCCTGGCGCCTACGCGCCGCCGACGCCCATCCCGTTCGGGTCAGGTCGCTGGATTTGGGTGAACCTCTGGGCGGCATGGTGCGGACCCTGCAAGGAGGAGCTGCCGCGCCTGCTAAAGTGGCAGAAGGTCTTACGAAAAATTGGTATTTCGTTGGAATTTGCCTTCGTTTCGATGGACGACGACGAGCGACAGATGGCGCGGTTTCTGGTGAGCCAGCCGCCCGACGGCGTGCGCTCCACCTATTGGCTAAAGGAGGGCGATCGTGCCAAGTGGCTCGGCCCGTTCGGGATCTCCGAAGCCGCAACCTTACCCGTTCATGCCTTGGTCTCACCGAAGGGCGAAGTCGCCTGCGTCATCGAGGGGGCGCTCGAAGAAAGCGACTTCCCGCAGCTCCGCGCCGTCTTTCAAGGCGGCTGAACCGGACGTTGTCGAGCACCGACGTCGCTCTGCGATTCGACCATGGCTATGGCGCGTCACTTGCCCATTCGATACGCTCACGCCTATGCGCGCACGGAACTTCGCTCTGGGGATAGTTGGGTTGCTGCTCGGGTGCTCGAGTTCGGAACAAACGCGATTCTCGCACAGCGCCAACGGAGCCACGGGGGGCGACGGAGGCTCGCTCGCGTCCACGGCGTCGGGGCTGAGCGCGTCCACGGGCCTGGGTAGCGGGGTCGGCGGCTTCGCTCCTTCGGGCGGCACGAGCACGGGCAGCGGCAGTGGCGAATGCAGCGAGGCTTCGAAGCTCGTCTACGTCGTCAGTACCGACAACCAACTTTACAGCTTTTCGCCCGCGACCCTGCAGTTCAAGCTCATCGGCATCATCAACTGTTTTTCAGAAGGGACGGCGGGTCAGCCGTTCTCGATGGCCGTCGATCGCAGCGGGACGGCCTGGGTCCTGTTCAACGATGGGCAGCTCTTCGGCGTGGACACTGCAAACGCGAGCTGCAAAAAAACAGCGTTCATCGCGAATCAGAACCCCGATTTCTTCGCCTTCGGCATGGGCTTCGCGAGCGACGATGCGATGGGCACTTCGGAGACGCTTTACGTCGCCGCCTTCACGGGCTCTGGCCTCGGGAAAATCGACTTTCCATCGATGAAGCTTTCGACCGTCGGCCCCTTCGAAAACGCGGACGCGGGCGAGCTCACGGGCACCGGCGACGGACGCCTCTTCGGATTCTTCATCTCGACCCCGGTGACGGTTTCCGAGATCGACAAGAAAACGGGCGGCATTCTTTCGGTCAGCCCGCAACCTACCGTGAACATCGGCGGCGGCTGGGCATTCGCATTTTGGGGCGGTGACTTTTGGCTCTTCACCTCGCCGAATTCGGTCACCTCGCAGGTCGACAGATACCAGCCAAGCCAAAAGATCACGAAGACGATGAGCCAAGTGAACTTCAAAATCGTCGGCGCGGGCGTCTCGACCTGTGCGCCGGTCGATGTGCCGAAATAGCAAAAACCGCGCGTGAAAGGCCACGCACGGCTCTTTGCAGCGTCGCGAGCTCGCGAAAAACGAGCCGCCTCGGGGCTCGGCCGTCGGAGCCATCGCGAGCCGTCACTCAGGTTGCGAAACGGAATGGTCGGTGAGCAGCGTCACCACCGCCTTGATCCCGCGCTCTGCGCCCTGCTTGGTCACGTAGAGCTGGCTTTGGCCGATGACTTTGCCGTTCTTCGCGACGAGCACGAAGTACGAGCGACCATCGACGGCTTGGCGAAGCTCGAAGTTCGCTTCGGAGGTGCCATTCGACTGGACGGAAGCGATGCCGACCTCGGCGCCGGACTTCTTGGCGTAGCCCTGTGACTGCAGAACAATCTGGCCGTTCTTGGCGCGGAGATGAAAGTAGAAGTTGCCGTCGATGCCTTTGAACGCAACGAAGCTCGCGGTCTGCACCGGCGCGTTCGCGATGTCTTTCGAGGCCAGCACCACGCTGACAACGGCACCGATGGCCTTCACCGCGTTGCTCTTGCTGACGTAGAGCTCACTCGTGCCCAGGATCTCGCCGTTATCGGCGAGGAGGTCGAAGTAGTACTGCCCGTTCTTGGCTTGGCGGAGGTCGTAGTTGTTGGCGTCGGCACCGCTCTTTTGGCAAGCCTTCACGCCGGCTTCGGCGGCCTTGCGCGAGGAGTAACCCTCGGAGAGGAGCACCTTCTCACCGTTCTTGGCGATGAGATGAAAGTAGGTCTGCCCGTCCTGGCCAACGAAGAGTTCGAAGCGGCCGGCGGCCTTCGCCACGAGGTCCTGCTCGTCGGACTCTGCGTAGTCCGTGCTGTCAACGGCGCAACCGGTGAGGGCGGCGGGAACAACGGCTAGTGCGAGCGCGATGAAGGAGCGGGCGGCGAAGGTGGTGAGCGTCATGATCGTTTCCTCAATGATTCCAGTTGGGGTGTCGAAACAGCTTGAGTGAACTTCCAATGGGGATTGTTTCTATCGGAAGCAGCTCATCCGAGCATAAGCATTGACCGTGCCACAAAAGTTATAAGCCGTAACACATTGAAATCAATCAACCGCAACTCGGAAAGTAGACTTAAAAGTTACGGAGATTGCTTTTATGCAACAAATGGCGCTGTTGGCGACGTCCGTTGCAGACGGAATGGAATCCCCGAGCGCTTTTCTCGGCGACCAGGATGGGCGAGGCGACACAGGCGATCCCGCGCAACGAGCGAGCAGGCCGCGCCTTTAGGGGTCCGAAGGCGCGACGCCCCGGGGAAATGAACAGCTCCGCGAGGCGCCGGAAGCGGACCTTCGCGCCTTTGGGGACGCGACTGCTTTGGTGACCGTTCTCGAGGACGGTGCGAGGATTCCAAAAACAATGGTATCCATCGATGCCTCGACCGCACGAAGCTCAAGCTACGAAGGACGAGCCAAGGGCTCACCATGGGAGGCGATCCAACCGAGACCGACGTGAAAATCGAGCTCGTCAGCGGCGAGGTTCGAGTGCGCATGGCCACGCCAGAGTGGTTCGAGCAAAGCATTCACTACGCCCTCGTCGCGACCAAGCACGGCCGTGAACGGGGCGTTCCAACCGTTGTGCAAGCGACCGCAAATCGAGTCTTTTCTCGCTGAATACATTCACCGTGGTCACCCTCACTTGCCCCGTCCGCGATTGCTGGCGCCCCCTCGAGGCTGGGCCGCAGACCTTTCGATGCGAGGTCGGCCACAGCCACGATCGGGCACGCCGCGGGTACGTGAACCTATTGCAACCGCAAGACAAGCGGTCGGTGGATCCGGGGGACCGACGCTTGGCCGTCGAGGCGCGACGACGCACGGCAGAGCGAGGTCTTACCGGCGAGCTCATCCGCGCGCTCGGCAACGTCATTCAGCCGTACTTCTCCAAGCGTGGAGCCCTCCTCGACGTCGGCTGTGGCGACGGCTTCATTCTCGATGCACTCACGAAAACGAACAGCTTCGAGGGCTGGGGCGTTGACCTCTCTCGCGAGGGCATCGAGCTTGCAGCCCGGAGCTATCCGAACCTCGACTGGGTGATCGCCAACGGGGATCGGCGCTTGCCGTTTGCAGATGCTTCGTTTCGAGTGCTGCTCAGCATCACCGGTCCGAAGAATGCGCCCGAATACCGACGGCTTCTCGAGACCGATGGGCTCCTCATCGTCGCCGTTTCCGCCCCCGACGACCAAGCGGAGCTGCGAGAGCTCGTCCTCGGCGCGGCTCACGCGAGCGATCGCAGCCGGCGAATGCAAGAGGTCTTCGGAGAGCTCTTCGAGTGGCGCGAAACGCTCGAGGCTCGGCAGACCGTGAACCTCGACCGCGCGGCCTTGCGGGACCTGCTCGACGGCGCGTATCGAGGTGTGCGACACGGCGCGAAGGAGCGCTTCGACGCCGTGGAGACGATGGTGGTGACGCTCTCCCACTCGCTGGTCATCTTCACGCCGCGGCCGGGTACGCCCAAGCGCCGCGTTCGCCTCGGAGAATAGAACGTGTTCCATGGCGGGCCATGGCGCGTTCGGTTGCGCCTCCCATGATCTGCGTAGGCTGAGGAGACGACGCGCCTAGCCCGGATGATTCACGAGCGAACGACGCCGGTTCACTGCGCGCCGATGGTCAGATTCTGCAAGAGGTCATCCATCTTCACGACGAGCTGCGTGCGCTTGCCGTCGAGCCGCACGATCTCGCGACCAATGCGGTCCCCGTCCTTGGTCCACTCGTCGAGTCGCGCCTGCAGATCACGGCGCATCGCGCTGGCCTCGTTGCTCTTATCCTTCTCGAGGGCCACCAAGTTCTGCCGCGTCTTGTCGCCGCGCTGATCGAGCTCGCGCTGCTGCCGCTGAAAGCCTTCAAGCTCCGTATCGATTCGACCGATCTCGCGACGCGCGTCCACCACCGGCTGCAACAAAGCGCGGTCCTTAGGGCTCAGCGAACCCACCGCAAGGAAGTGCTCGAACAAGACCGGAACGTTGCTGTCGAGGATGTGCAGCGTCGTTTGCACGGGCTGTTGCTCGATGACTTCAACCGTCTGCGTGAGGCTACCGAGCGGCACCTTTACCGGGATCAGGTAGGCATCCAGCAAGTCTTCCGTGCCTGCCGGGCGCTCCTTCAAGGCGTAACCTACGCCGAGACGCGGGTGACGAACGAGCACCGTGAAGCCCTCTTTCATCGCCTGCGCTGCGACTTTCCACGAGGTCTTCAACCGCGAGTAGCGCTCGACGTGCAGCACACCGCGAACGATCGTCACGAGCTTCAGCTCTTCGGGCACCGAGCCCGTCTCGCGCGTGACCGTCACGCCAGGCTCGACGGCGAACGGAATGGTCACGCTGCTATCCGCGCCAATCGTCTCGCTGATGCCCTCGCCAACAAAACTGCCACCCGAAAAAATCGAGATCGGGCCCGACTCGAGCACGAAAGGCGTGGAGTTCTTGAAGCGCACGACGCGGTAAGGATTCGACTCGTACCCTTGGCCCGCACCACCAGGCTTGAAGAGAAAAGTCTCCTCGCCTTTGACGGCTTCGTTGATGATTGCGACCATCGTCGAGGTGCCATCGGGAACGGTCACGCGGTTCGACAACTCGAAGCGGGTGAGTCCACTCGCGGAGGCCGCTTTCGCTCGAGCGGCCGTGCTTTGGCGCAGATTCTCGAAAGTAAAAGACGGTGGGGGAGCCGGTGGGGCCTCGGGGTAACCCTCGTCCATTGAGGCACCGACCCCGTCCCGCATACGAGACGCCTGTGCAGACATTTTGTTTGCGCCGCCGTACCCGCTGCCGGAGCCGCGGCCGAAGCCCTTCGGGCGATCAGCGGCCCGACGCGGTGGCGTTAGGGGCCCTGAAATGACGGTTGCCGGGCCGCCCTCGTCGCCCTCCATCGGTTCAGATTCCATCGACGGAGCAGCCGCTGGCGCGGGGTTCGATGGAGACTCGGAACTCGACTCCCCCATGGCAACGGATGCACGTCGGAAGTGGACCCGATCGGACACGTCTTCGCGGGCAACGCGCCGCGGCGTGTGAAGATCGTAGCGGAACGCGAGCGGCTCACCGGCAGTGAGCGACATCGAGACGTCCTTCCAGTCCTCGCCGCTCACGTTATCGACCACGGCCCAGGCTTGTAGAAGCGCTTCGCCTTTGCCCTTCTCAGGCAACACGACTCGGTAAGTCGGCTTCCACATCGGAGCCTCAACGACGTAGCTCACCACAAGATCGTGACTGGAAACATCCCCCGTCAGGCGCACCGAAACGTCGACTTGTTGAAACATGCCTTCGCCGGCGGAGGCATCGAGACGGCGATGGAACTGCATCGCGAGATCGCCGTCCTCGAGTGCGACCGAGCGGACCTTGGAGAGGCGCACGACGGTCAGTACTTTCTCGTGAATCAGCGTCACCTTGTGATCCCGCCCCAAGCTTGGCGCTGCTCCATGGCTGCTACCGGCACGTTCGACGCTCGGATCGGGCTCCTCGTTCAACTCTTCGACCATCACGATGCGGCCTGAGAGTTCACCCTGTGTCGTGGCGAGAACCACTTGAACCCCGCGCAGCGAATCAAGCACCTGAGCCAGACCACCATTGCCAGGTTGAAGCGTCGCGAGCGCAGCGGATGACCAGGACTGCGGATCGAGCGGCATGGAAACACTGAGCGCGCGCCCCGTGCTGCGGTCCACAATCGTGAGACTCTTCAGCATGTCGTTTATCTGGTCTTTTCGGACCTTGATCGTGAGGATATTGCCGTCGAGTTTTCCCCGCCGCTCAAAATACCCAATGCCGTTCCGATAGAGCACGACGCGATCGAGGCCGAGTGGACTCGAAGCCGAAGGAAACCCCGCGCGATTCTCATGAGCGCAACCGGCCAGAAAGAGTGCAGCCAAAACAACTGGGGCAGCAAAATGAGCGCGCATAAGATTCCTTCTAAACTGCATGACCGTAGAGGCGGGGACGTTAAACGAATTCCTTCACAGCGCCAACCTTGAAAACCCAAGTTATTGGGCACAACTGTGCTTCGTGAAAGCGGAAGTTACCCAAACGCTGAGCGCTGCCCGCACCAGCGGAGCCAATGGTCGGCGAGCACCAACGCGACCATCGCCTCGCCGATGGGAACGAAACGGGGCAAAACACAGGGGTCGTGGCGTCCCGTCGTGATCACCGTGACGGGCTCGCCGGTCGCGCTCACCGAGGACTGCGGGCGGGGTAAACTGCTCACGGGCTTCACGGCGGCGCGCAGCAGGATGGGCATTCCTGAAGAGATGCCGCCGAGCATGCCACCGTGGCGGTTGGTCGCGGTCGTCACGGTGGGGCCGGCGACGAACGCGTCGTTGTGCTGGCTGCCGCGCAGCTTTGCCCCCTCGAAGCCGGAGCCATATTCGACGCCGATCACTGCCGGAATGCTGAACAACGCCTTGGCGAGGTCGGCCTTCAGCTTATCGAAAACGGGCTCGCCGAGTCCCGCGGGGACGTTACGCGCCACAAACGCCGCAACACCACCGAGCGAATCACCCTCGCGCCGCGCGTCTTCAATGGCCTGGGCCATGGCCCTGCTGGCCTCGAGGTCGGGGCATCGAACGTGATTCGGGGAGCCGTCGGGGAGCTCTTCGATCGCCCGGGCGCTGACGGATTGTGGGTCAACGCTCGCTTGGAGCGTCCCGATTTGGGTCACCCAACCGAGTACTTCACCGCCGAAAGCGGCAAGGATCAGTTTTTTTGCGACCGCACCCGCCGCCACGCGTGCGACCGTTTCACGTGCGCTCGCTCGGCCCCCACCTCGTGGATCACGGATGCCGTACTTCGCATCGTAGGTAAAATCCGCGTGCCCTGGTCGGTAGGAGGCCTTCAGCGCGTCGTAATCTTCGCTGCGGGCATCGGTATTTCGGACGAGAATCGCGAGGCTTGTCCCCGTCGTTCGCCCCTCAAAGACGCCCGAGAGGATCTCGGGAGCATCCTCTTCCGCTCGCGTGCTAGCCAGCGGACTGCGGCCCGGTCGACGTCGCGCAAGCTCGGCCGCGACATCGCCCGGGGAAAGGTGAAGGCCTGGCGGACAGCCATCGATGATGACGAGGTTGCCGGGGCCGTGAGACTCACCTGCGGTCGTGATTCGAAAGGCTTCGCCGAAGCTATTTCCTGGCACGCAGGGATCCTAGTGCACCGCCGCCGCCGCCGGACGGAGCCGCTTACTTTTCGGTTACGATTTCCTTATCGAGCTTGTCGACGTTGGTTTCGAGGTTGTCGTCATCGATGGCCTTCTCGGCTTCTTCCTCGAAATCGGCAGCGACCGGCAGGTCTGCCTTATCGAGTTCGGCATCTTTGGCGGACGGGGCACCGTCCGTCGATGCTGTTGCCGCCGATGCTGTTGCCGTTGCCGCAGATGGCGCCGCTGTCTGCGCGACTGCGCTCGCGGTGCCTGGCGTTACGGCTGGCGTGGATTCGCACGCGCAAAGCGCCGCGAGAACGAGGAGCAGGAAGGACGGCTTCATCACTTTTCACCTTTTAGAACGGTCATTCGCGCAGCGTGGCGCGCCGTTTCGCGGGCGAGCACTTTGTCGATTCGCTCGCTCAAGGCTGCGCGCTCATCGACCTCCGCCAGCTGCTTTGCTCGCTCGAGATGAGCCACCCGGCGCGCATTCAGCTGAAGCTCCTCGCGCAGTTTCGGCCGCAACGGCTTATCTCCGAGCGCGGTGAGGAGCTCACGGCGCGCTGTTCGGCGTCGTTCGAGCACGGCGCTGCGGTGGGCCGTCCAGCGCTCGACGGCTTCGCGGTGAAGCTCCCGGTGGTGGCCTCGGATTTTGGCGAGCTCCAGCTTTTCTTTCTCCGAAAGGCTACCTTTGGCGGCCTTTGCAAGAAGATTGCGCTGGCGCTTGTGGCGAGCTTCAACGACCTCGCGAGTCTCTTTGGCCGCCTCCTTCGTGGCCTCGTGAGCTTCCTTCGTGGCCTCGTGAGCTTCCTTCGTGGCCTCGTGAGCTTCCTTCGTGGCTTCGTGAGCGTCTTTGCGGGCCTCGTGAGCGTCTTTGCGGGCCTCGTGAGCGTCTTTGCGGGCCTCGTGAGCTTCCTTGCGGTCGGTCCGCGCGGCGCTCTGGGCCTTCTTCTCCGGCACAATCGCTCCAGCAAACGACGCGTGGGTCATGGCCCCCACAGCGATTGCAGCGCCCAATAATTTTAACGAATGTTTCATGGCAATCTCCGCTTCCGTGCGGCTGCGTGGATAGCCGTCGTCGGCTGGCGAGTCAAGAAACGCGGCCGCCCACCAAAAGTGGGTTGACGGCGTTAGAAGTACGTGGCGCGAATTTCGCCCGCGGCGATCTTGAGGGTGTGTGTGCGCATCGTCCCGTCGATCCCTAGACACGCAACGTCATGGATCCCGGGGTCGATCTCAAGCTCGAGGTGCCAGTCGAAGGCGCGCTCTATCCCGTCGACAAACAGATGACAGCGCTGCTGCGACGCGACGCCAATCGCACCCTTGCCGGGTGTCAACGTCGCGGCGACGATCGTGCCGCTCGGAGCAGGTGCGGTCGCGACGATGCTGGGAGGCTCCGTCGGTTGGGGCACCGCGCTCGAGGACGGTGAACTGGCCGCAGGAGTCGCCACAGCCGCGGAACTTGCCGGCGCAGCCGCCGCGGAACTTGCCGGCTCAGCAGCCGCCGCGGAACTTGCCGGCTCAGCAGCCGC
>CANMZR010000032.1 GCA_947502375.1 Polyangiaceae bacterium | reverse complement strand
GTCTCGTGCGTGAAGACTGCAGCCATCCCGAGAAAGAACACGAGGCCAAGCGGGATGCTGACGCCCAGGGGAAAGACGAGACGTTTCGTATCCTGGGGAAAGTCGTGATGCACGCCGTGGAAAATAAAGTGAAAGCGACGCTGCCAGGGCTTGCCCTTGATCCAGTGAAAAACAAACCGATGAAGCAGGTATTCGGTCAAGGACCACGCCAGCCAACCAGCAGAAAATAGCGCGAAAAGGCGCAACGCCGGGACGCCACGATGGACCTCGTAACCGACCAAACCCACGAGCACCGGAACCCAGAACACGGCCGGCGAAAACGGAGAGATCCGAGAGAACAACTCAATGAGCGGCGTATCGAACATCCGACACGTGGTCGGCTTCGCAGCTTTGGGTCCGAGGTTCGTCGTCACGACGTCTGCTCCCGCATCGCATGCCAAGTACCGCGTCATTGCTTGGCACTCGCAGGCGCGTCGGTGGTGGCCCTCGGGACAAGATTGTATTTCACGGTTCGGTACTCACCCTCGGCCAGCTGCACGTTCATCGTGACGTCCCCGCTCACTTCATCCTTGAACGTCACGTCGTAGCTGCCCGGTTTAAGTTGACCGACCGTTACCGGCGTCTTACCGACCGGCTTGCCGTCGAGCAGCACGAGCGCGCCTGAAGGGCTCGATTGAGCCACGATGGTCCCCAAAAGCTCGTTTTGCTGGTGCTGAGGCTCGACCGTGCTGAACGTCGGCTCGGCAAGCTTTGGCGGCGGAAGGTTTTCTCGAGCGCAGCCGACCACAGAACAGGCCGCTGAAAGGAAGCCGAGAATCATCGTTCGGGGAGCGCTCATCGCGTGTTCATCGTACCCCATTCCGTACGAGCCGTGTCACCTTCGAAGATGGTGTCACCTTCGAAGATGCTGTCACCTTCGAAGATGGTGTCACCTTCGAAGATGCTGTCACCTTCGAAGATGGTGTCACCTTCGAAGATGGTGTCACTTTCGAAGATGCTGCCGAGCGATCTCAGCCCACGTACCGGTGGGTTCGATGTCGAGATACCGCTGCCAGGCGACACAAGCTTGGTCGCGCTTGCTTGCCTGTTCGAGCGCCATGGCCAAATTAAAATACGCATCGGCGAACCGCGGGTCACTCTCGATAGCCCCGCGAAAAAAAGCGACGGCCTCGTCAGACTGACCTCGATGCATCATCATGTAGCCGAGGTTGTACTGGGCCTCCGGCTGACTCTTCTCGATATCGAGCGCGGACCGATAGAGCTGTTCGGCTTGCGTCTCATCACCGCGGCGGAACCGAATGTTGCCGAGGTTCGTGTAAACAATCGCGAGCCACGGATCGTACTTCAACGCCCTTCGGTAAAGTTGCTCCGCTTGGTCCATCGTTTCCAGCTCTTCATCGAGCTGGCTCGCCTCGAGGTAGAGCTCATAGGCGATCCGCGCACGGTCGCGCCCGGCCGTCGGGCGCAGCAGCCTGACAACGTCCTCGTGGAGCTTCTGCACTTCGAAATCGAGCACCCGCTGACCGGTCAGAGGCTCGAACGGACCCTTCTCCGTGCGCACGACGACCTGCCGTCCGTCGGAAACAATGCGCAGCTCCGAGAGCGGACGCGTCACCTTCGGCAAGGTCTCGCGGATCCGGCGAATCGCCCGCGACACGTCGCGGATACGAATATGATTTCCCAATAAGTCACGCGCGGCCCGGAGCGCGATGAGGTCACTGAACGTGTAGGCGCGACGACCGTTGCGACGGCCAGTCGGCGACGCAATCCCGGCGCGGTCGAGCGAACGCAGCTTGCCGTTCGATAGACCGAGAAGGCGCGAGACCTCGCTCTGCGTGTACACGTCCGCGAGCGGCTCGCGCTGGCTCGGCGCGGGCAACGGCGTGAGGTCTTCAGGCTCAACGTCGACGCCTTCCAGGATGCGCCCGCCGCCGGGGCCGAAAGCCACTCGGATGACTTTCGAGTCGGTTGGACGTTTCTTTTGAGCCATGGGTGCGACCGGACGAAGGTGCGTCGTTCACCACGTTCATTCGCGCGTCAAGACGCACGCCACACGAGAGCGAGGCCGACACGGTCCTCATCGAAACAGATTGCGGCCGGGTCACGGATTATGCAGCGGCGTCCCTCCGACGACGGCGCGTCCCAATCTCCGTCGTGTCTTGGGGAGCCACGGCTCGCTTCGACAGCGTCACTCTTCGTGCAAAACACCTGCGTGCAAGCGAGCGAGCTCGGCGCTTACGTCGACGTCAATCGCGAGACGCACGCCGTCGGCCTCGCAAAGAACGCGCGCCGAAAGCTCCGCGTGCATGACGTTCAAAGCTCCGCCGGCGCGCGCGCAAGCTTCTCGGCGCGCAATTCGAATCGCACAAAGGCGCGCGTGAGGATCGGCGAGAAGCGCCCCTGCTAGCTCCGTCGGCGCAAGGAACTCGCCGTCCTGCAGCCCCTCGATACGCGCTCGTACCGCGCGGATGGGACAACGAAGACTCGTCGAACCATAGTAGAAGCGTCGCTCGCCGCGACCGGTGAGCTCCATGGTGCAGTCCCCTTCGCTGAACGTGTCCGCTTCCTCGAGCAACTGCCGCACCCACGTTTCGCGAATGTGCCAGTAGGTCGGACGGCGCTCGGAAACGACCGAGTAGCCATGTTCGAGCAACGCATCATCCACCAGGATCGGGCGCGCCTTGACGAGCCCCGGGCCAGCACCCAGCTGGGACTGGAGCCGCTCGGAAAAAACGGGAACCTTGAGCACGCGCGAAGCGTCCCATCACTTGGGTAAGACCGGCAAAAAGAACGCGCGAAGAAACGCGAACTTGGCCCCACGAATCGTCGCGTGAAAGCCTACGAGCATGGGCTACCAGGGTAAGGAAAGGCGTCGACGCCGCGTCTTTCTCACGCGAAACACTGAGTATCACGCACTCGACAGCGTCTGCGTCGCCGTCCGCTCCCGCGTCACGGGCAAGTGGCAAGACGAACACCCCGCGCTGAAGAAGCGCATCGAAGGCGGCGTTCGCATGCTGGAAAACGGCTGCGTGTTGCCGACCATCAACGCCCCCGCCGTCGGTGATCCGATGTACTTCGTGCTCGCCACCGGAGATGACGATTCGCAACTCGTGACGAGCCGCATCGAAGAGATCGCTCGCTCCGACCGCCGCAAGCTACCGATAAGCCGCCCCCTTCGAGCGTGAATTTTTTCGCTCGAGCGAGCCGCGCCGAACCGGTTCGGCCTCACACGGCGCAGAACTGTTCGTAGTCGATGTACTCGGTGATGGTCGGATGCTCGCCGCACACCGGGCACGTCGGATCGCGACGCAACTTTAATTCGCGGAATTTCATGCGCATCGAGTCGTAACAGACGAGCCGACCCTTCAAGAGGTCGCCTTGACCGAGGAGGTATTTGATGACCTCGGTGGCCTGAATCGTTCCGACGATTCCGGGCAAAATTCCAAGGACCCCCGCCTCAGCGCAGCTCGGCGCGAGATGCGCCGGTGGAGGTTCAGGATAAAGGCAGCGATAACAAGGGCCGTCCTTCGGCATGAACGTCGTCACCTGACCCTCGAAGCGAAAAATCGAGCCGTGAACGACCGGGATATTGAGCCAAACGCTCGCGTCATTGACGAGGTAACGCGTGGGGAAGTTATCGCAACCATCGACGATGATATCGAACCCCTTGAAGATCCTCTCGACGTTCGAGCTATCGAGGCGCTCTTCGAAGGCAACCACCTTCACGTCGGGGTTCAAGTCATTGATGGCTTTTTGTGCGCTCAAGACCTTGGGCATTCCCACGCGCGAGGTGGCGTGCAGGATCTGTCGCTGAAGATTGGACGCGTCCACCACGTCGAGATCGACGACGCCGAGCGTCCCTACCCCCGCTGCTGCCAGGTAAAGCGCCGCGGGGCTACCAAGTCCACCCGCGCCGAGCAACAGCACCTTCGACTGGAGCAGCTTCGCCTGTCCCCGCTCACCGACCTCATCGAGCATCAGATGCCGGGCGTAGCGAGCGCGCTGAGCCTCGGTGAGCTCTGGCGTTTTCTCCATCGGAAAGCCGAGATCTTTCCAGCGGACGAAGCCCATGGTCGCGCTCTCGACGCGCGTGTAGCCGAGCTCACGGAGCGTTCGTGCCGCCAGCGCCGAGCGCGTACCACCTGCGCAATAAAGAACGACCGGCGCGTGCTTATCTGGCACCGCTTTCTCGATTTGCATCTCAAGAAATCCTCGCGGAACACTGATGGCACCCGGGATGTACCCCTGTCGGTATTCCTCTTTTTCGCGAACGTCGACGAGCACCACCGGTTCCTCGGCATCGAGCCTGGCTTTCAGCTCCTCCAAAGAAACCGTGCGAATCGAGTCGCGAACCTCAGCAATCAAGTCCGTATACGTCGTGCCCATGGCGGTTAACTTTTCGTCGTGTGCGCCCACCCGTCAAGCACAGGCGCAGGGCGAGGTCTCAGGCACCCGGACGGGCGCCACAACCGAGCTGCGAAACGCCTGCGACACGCTCATTTCGCGCGCGGCTATCGAACGAAACAATTGAACCGCCGCATCGGCATGCCGGTGCACGCGCACGCCAGAAGGCGCAGGGACGTCCTCTAGCAGCTCACGGCGCACAGCGATGGCACCCACGCGTTCTCGAGCAGCGCCGCTCCCGCCGCCCATGACGACCCTTCGTCCGGCCGCCGCCCCCGCGTCCGACTCGAGCTCGAGCGTACGCAAAAGCGGATCGAGCCAACCCTCGGTCACGGTCGTCTCGCCGTCGAGCAACACGACGACCGAACTTTTCGCAGACACAGCCGCGAATCGATAGGCGTCGAGCACGTCGTCGCCATCCCCAAACTCGATCACCCGAACCTCACCGCCCAATGCGCCGAGCAGGGACGAGACCTCTTCGGTCGGAGCCTCCACGAGGACGAGGACTTCGTGGGCAATGTAACGCGGCGTGTTCGCGACGAAACTCTCTAGGCATCGGAGCGCCGATGCTTGGACGGACGGCAGGAGAATAACCGCCGTGCAAGCAAACGACGAGTCGGTCGTCACAGCGTCTTCGGCAGCTCGGCACGCTCGCAAGCTTGCTCGTTCTGCCACCGGCGGCACATTCTGTGAAGCGGCCCTACGGACTGCTTGAGATCCGGCGTTTTGTTCAAACTCGCCCGCCCTCACTTGATAGAAAGCGCACAACGTCCCAGACTCCGCCTGGCAGCGCTCCCGATTGGCGTGCTCGACGCTGTCCTCACGTCGCACGTAGAGACCTAGCGGCTCTTTCACGTGAAAAAATGGGCAATGCTCCGCAAAACGAAGCCACATGTCGTAATCGCCTGCGACGACATAGCGCCCGTCGAACCAGCCATGCCGTGCGTGGAGATCGCGCCGCCACATGGGATGCGGCCCAACGTGGCATCCCGCGAGAAGGCTCTTCGAATCGTGATCCCGCCAGTTGAGCCGGCCCACAATCTGGGCCTTGTCGTAAGGCTTGTCGAGTTCATGGGTAACCCAGCTGTCAGCATAAACCAGCCCCAGGGACGGCTCTGCGTCGAGCCTATCGGCCAGGCGCTCGAGCGCGTCAGGAGCGTGTCTATCATCGGTGTTGGCGTTCGTTAAATAGGCACCGCGAGCGAGCGAGGCCGCGCGGTTCCACGCCATGTAAACGCCTTCACGTTCCGGCGACCTCACGACAGAGATGTTCTCGTACCGTTGCACATACTCGAGCGCCACCTCGAGCTCGCTGCCAGGCGAGGCACTATCGACCACGATGACCTCGAGCTCTCCGCGTTGAAAGAGGGTCTGACTGACAAGGTCATCCAGGCAACCTCGAAAGACACGGTCGGCGGCGTAGGTGGAAACGAGCGCCGACACCCGCGGCGTTCGAGGACTTGCCGAAGAAGCGAGCGGCACACTGACCGGGCACGGCGGGCGCTGAACGATGGTGCCCTCCGGAAAGACGCGCGCGGGGTAGTCCGTCCGTAGATAGACGTCCCAGAGCGAGCCGAGTTCGGCCCGTCGGTGCGGCAACTGATAGCCATCGATGCGCCCGCGGATCCCTCTGGATGCAATGATTTCACTGGTGATATTGAGCATCGACGGTTCGCTCAGGCCGGCAATGGCGCCGGTCACGCCGCGCTCCCAGGCGGCGGCACGAGCCAGCGCATCGACATAAGGTTGGACGCAGGCGCGGTAGCAGCCGCCCGAAACGGCTCCACCCAACCCATCGACGAGCGCAAACAAATCAGGACTGAACATCTGCAAGTCAAGGAAGTCCACCGACAGGATCGGCCGGCCGGCGAGCGACGGCGCACCCTCGACAACCTCGATATCTTCGCGCACAAACTGCGGACCGCCAAAAACGCGCGCGACGTCCACGCTCACGTTCACGCCCGGCATGTTTCGAATATCGAACTCAGGTTCGGACGACGACCGAGCCGCCCAATCGCGCAAAACCTCGAGGCCCCCCGCTTGGCGTCGAGCGACCACCAAGCCTGGATCGACCGGACCGTCGTCAGACGCGCACCATAGCTCCACGGCACCCGCGCCTTCGGCGAGCGCGGCCGCCGATCCGGTGAGATACCGCTCAGGCGCAAGCTGAATCAAGGTCTCGACCTCCGGGTAAGCTTCGAGGAGGACTGCCATCACCCCAGCGATGCTGCTCTCACCAGGTGCTAGCGCGGCGAGAGAGAGCGGCACGAGTTGAGGCATGCGAACGGTCTCGAGGGCGGCCTTCGCAACCTCGTCGACACAGACCCCAAAGATCCGGTGCTCGGCATCCTCGTGCTGAAAAATCGACTCGATCAACGCCATGCCACGCGCGAGATGCGAGGCCGCGAGCAGCACGACATACGAGCGAGGGCGAGCCACTTGGTTCTTTGACGGCGATTCGATCATGAGAGTCCTCCGAGGCACGTTTCGAGCGCGCGACACACGTGTTCTACTTGGGTTTCAGTCAGTTCCGAAAACATCGGCAGCGAAAGGATGCGGCGGCTCAGGTGCTCCGTGTTCGGTAGCGCATCGTGCCCGCGCAGACGCGCCTCGTAAGCCGGCTCCAAATGAACCGGCCTTGGATAGTGCTGACCCGTCGCGACACCGCTGGCGCGGAGTGATTCCGCGAAGGCTTCCCGGCCAGCCAGCTCGACCACATACAGGTGATAAGCGTGCTCACTACCAGCGACGTGAGCCGGCGACAGGACCGGGCCCGCGGCCAGCACCTCATCGTAGCGAGCGGCGATCGTCCGTCGCCGTTCGACGTCACTGCCAAGCCGCGCGAGCATGACCCGGAGCATCGCTGCATGAAGTTCATCAAGCCTGGAGCAGGTCCCCGGCACGGTCGCGAGTCGCCCGGCATTCCAGCCATATTGTCGAAGGCGGCGCACGCTCTCAGACACTTTTTGGTCGTTCGTCACCACCGCTCCGCCATCACCGACCGCACCGAGATTTTTTGTAGGATAAAAACTGAAGGCGCCGGCATCGCCGAACGTTCCGACGTGCCTTCCGTCGATCGTCGCTCCGTGAGCTTGGGCGCAGTCTTCGAGCACCCGGAGGCCGCGGGAGTTCGCAACCGCCAGGATGCCCGCCATATCGGCCGGCTGCCCATAAATGTGGACGACGACGACCGCCTTCGAGCGCGGTCCCACCGCGGCATCGAGAGCCAGCGGATCGAGCGTCCTCAGAACCGGGTCGATGTCCACCAGCACGGGCACCGCCCCTGCCCGCTCGATGCCCGCCACGGTCGCGACGGCCGTATGCGAAACCGTCAGAACTTCGTCACCGGGAACCACCCCTAACGCGCCGAGACCGAGGGTGATGGCATCCGTCCCTGAGGCGACGCCGACACACTCGCGCGCGCCCACGTACGTTGCAAATTCTGCCTCAAATGCCTCGGTTTCCGCTCCGAGAATGTAACGGCCACTTTGGATGACCCGCCGTGTCGCCTCGAGCAACGCCTGCTCGTGGAGCTGAAAGCGTGCACCCGGATTGGCCACGGGGATGAGCTCACTTATCGCTCTGTCGGAGGCACCTTCAGCCGTTCGCATAGGCGTGACGTTCAAGCGGCCACGAGAGCGCCCGTCGGCTCCCAGTAGTGATGACCATGGGAGCGATAATACGCGAGGGTCTTTGCGAGTCCTTCGGCGAGCATGACGCGCGGTCGCCAGCCGAGAAGCCGCTCGAATTTCCCGTAATCACCGACGTAATCCCCGATGTCGATGGCCTTGCGTTCGGCTGGAAAAGGCACGAGCTCGTAGCGCCCCGTGCCACTCAACTGAACGAGCAACCGAGCCACGGTCTCGAGCGACGCCGGATCGCTCGCGCCCAAGTTGAACACTTCGCCGTAGGCTTCGTCCCGGCTTGCGGCGAGCAACAGTGCCTCCACGGCATCATCGACGTAATTGAAGTCGCGGATCTGCTGGCCGTCACCGAAGACAGCGATGGGCTGCCCTTCGAGAAGGCGTCGCAGCCAGATCCCGAGGAAGGTTTGGCGCGCGTCTTTCACCCGCATCCTTGGACCGTAGGTGTTCGTGAGCCTGAGGACGCTGGCACGCACGCCGTGAACGCGATGGTAGAGCAAGTGGTATTGTTCACCCGCGAGCTTGTTGATCCCGTTCACATCCACGGGGTCGAGCGGATGGTTCTCGTCAACTGGCGTGTAGCGCGGCTTTCCGTAAAGCTGCCGCGTGCTGGCAAAAACGATTCGGATGCTCGGATTGAAACGACGACACGACTCGAGGATCGAGAGCTGTGCACGAGCGTTGATTTCGAGATCCGGGAACGGGTCGGTCATCGAGTCGAGATGGCTCGTTTGTCCCGCGAGGTTGAACAGATAATCCTGACGCTGCACGAGGTACTTCATCGCGTGCTCGTCACGGACGTCCGTGATGTTGATGGAAACGCCCCCGGCGAGCCCCGCCAAGTTGTACGGATTGCCCCCGTACTCTGGAATCAAGCTATCGACGACGGTCACCTCCACGCCAAGCTCGACGAGCCTGAGTGCCAGGTTCGAGCCGATGAACCCGAGGCCGCCGGTCACGAGCGCGCGACTACCCGAAAACGCCGAATGCTCCGGCTTCATGAGGCCACCTGCGTAAGGACAGGCTGCGCATTTTTGACCTTCTCGAGCGTGTAGGTCAGGACAAAATGGTCCGCGCTCGCATTTTCTTCGAGCGCTGTGACCGTCCGTAGCAGCAGCCCAAAGGAGCGGCAGGCCGAAAGCAGTTCGGCTTCCGAAAACGCGTACTCGAACGTCTCCACTCCGTAGGCGCGCTTCAGCATGAGCGTCGTCGGCCCCTGACGTTTGACAGGGGTTCGGTGCAAAACGACTGCCCGTGACGCCACTCGAGCAGCCTCGCGAAGCTGGCCCCGCCAGTCTTCCACATGCAACAGCACGCAACCCGAGACGACCACTTCGACGCTGTTATCGGCAAAGGGCAACCGGCTCCCGTCAGCCACGACGAACTTGGCCGCGGACGGCCTTGCATCGAGGCCGTAAAAGTCCTTCGCCATGGCGATGAGCGGCTCCGAGAAATCGACGCCGGTGTAATCGATCCGCTGCTTCATCAGGTACTCGAGAGCCTCGAAGTAGTAGCCGCTCGCACAGCCCACTTCGAGCAGCTTTTCACCCGGTCGAAGCCACGGCGTGAGCGCCGTCGCTAGCCCTTGAAAAACACGCGGCGGACGTCCCTTGTACATGCTCTCGAGCTCGCTCTGAACGAGCGCGCGCTGCTGCGCCGGGATCGACGGGTGATGCCAGGCTTGGCGATGCTCGTCCCGCAGTTCACTCGCTGCGACGGAGCGATAACCCGACGAAATTTCTGCGGGCAGCACCGACCACTTCGAGCTGTCTCGTCGATAGCGGAGGTGCCGTTTCAGGAACTCGCCGGTGTGTTCCATCCGTTTAGCGTAACTGTGGTCACGCAAGGTCCGGGCAGTTCCCGCACGCGCTATCTGTTCGGCTTCGTCGGGATGATTCAAGAAATACTGAACGAGCGCGACACACTCCTTGACCGAGCGGTACGCCACGACTTCCTTGCCGATGACAAACAAGTCATCGAGGTTGTCCTTGTGGTCGGTGATGAGGAGCGCTCCCGAGCCGGTGGCTTCGAAGAGGCGCATGTTGTTGGCAAAGCGACCCGCGTAATCCGCGTGGCGGTTCACAGTGAGTTTTGAATCGCCAAGTTTCGCGAACATGCCGGTTCCCCAAGCCTCGCCACGGTGACGAGCCTTGAGAGGCGACGAGGGCGGCAGGGTCTCCGCACCGTACCCCCACAAAACAATCGACGTGCCCTTGACGAGCTCCGTCAAGAGTTCGATGCCCTGCGTATGCACGGGCGAGAGGCCACCGACGAACGAGACATCGATCCCGCGTTCGCGCCATGGCTTTCGACCAACGGCGGTGAGAACCCGCGGCGCAAAAGCGAGCGGTTGGCAGTAAGCAGTTCGGCCCATTTTGTGGAATTGATCGACTAAATGGGGCATCGACGAGACGATGACATCGTACGCATCGAATGGAATCTGCGCGCCGACGGTGGTTGCAATTTGCCCGACAACCAGCCCATTTTTGGGCCGAATCGCGTCGAGGAACGCGCGCGGCATCGCGTTCATGTCCTGCACGTAGACGACGTCGGGAGCGAACCTCTTCGCCTGCTCCACCGCCACCTGAAGACCATCACCGAGGAGACCGTTCTCACGAGCCCAGGCCTTTTGCAGCGGGTCGCAGTTGACCACGATGTCCGCCGAAAGCCAGCCCGCCTGTCGGAGGCCAGCGGAGTAAAAATCACTATCCCCAAAGTTCGCGGCATCGAGCGACGCCAGCTGCTCCGCGTACGAGCACTCGGCGAGCCGCGGGAACTCGGCGTAGTGCGACGAAAGAAAGCCGGAATAGTGAGTGTTGACGAAAAGACACTTGAGCATGCGCGAACCCTCTTCTGAGGATGCTGAAGCAAACAAAGTGCCAGCACGCACAGGCTCGCTCGACGCGGAGGCAAACGATTCCTTCGCGACGAATCGTGGACATGCTTCTTCGCCCACCGCCGTACGCGCCAACTCCTCGCAAAACGGCGTCAATCACTTGACGAACGCTGCCGTCATGGAAGTGGCACAAGTGCTCGCCGTGGCCTTGCAGAAACACCAGGATACTTCGCAAAAAAGGACCAAAAAGATGGCTGGCACTGTTCTTGAAGTAGACCCGAGCAGGCGGGCCTAGGCCGTGGGCTCATCGTCTTGCAACGCATCCGGAGGGCTCTTCGGCATCCCCCTCCGCAACTCAACGAGGAGACCTCCATGAACTTCATAGCCACCGCGCCCAGCACCTCTAAACGAACGGTCGAAGACGCCTGGTGGGAGACGAACGACGCCGTGGCGACGCCAAATCCTTCGCGCCTTCCGCCCGAGGCCATTCGCGCGGCTGCCGCCGTGGCATTGCCGTTGGTCGGCGACGAGCAGCCGAGCCTGAACCGAACCGGACTCCTCGCTTCATTCGAACGCGCAGAGAGCGCAGCCGCCAGCGGGGATTGGCGAACCGCGGCGGAGCTGTTTCTAACCATGGTCGAGACGAACCCGATGTTCGGCCCAGGCTACGTTGGCTTGGCCTCCGCCTCCTTTGCCATTGGCGACCTTGGCACGGGAGCGATGGCTCTCGAGCACGCCATCTCGCTCTACCCCGAGAATCCCGTCCTGCACTCGCAGCTCGGCGTCGCGCTCGCCCATAGCGGGCATCTCGAGCGCGCACAGCAGGCGTTCTTGAAGGTTCTCGAGTTGGAGCCAAACAACGTCGACGCCATCATCAGCCTCGCTCACCTGTGCCGTGCATCGCGTCACTATGTGGAGGCCGTCGAGCTTCTGGACCAAGCGCATGCGCTCGAGCCCCAAAACCCGAACGTCATTGGCGCCATTGGAACGTGCGCCCTCGATCTAGGTGACCGCGCCGGCGCTGAGGGGGCCTACGAACAACTCGTGGCGCTCATGCCGAACCATCCGGAAGTTCAATTCCTCGCCGACCGGCTCGCTCGCTGATTCGCACGTCGCCCACCGAGCCGACTGAAAAGAGGTGCCATCATGGTCAGCCAAACCCGTCACTACTGCACGTACTTCGACCGCAACTACCTCGCCAAGGGCTTGGCCCTTATTCATTCGCTTGAACGTCATGAGCGAAAAGACTGGGTATTGCACGTCGTTTGCCTCGATGAGCTCACCCGAACCATTCTGAATCGGCTCGGCAAAGCCAATGTCGTCACGGTGCCCATTCACGAGCTCGAACGCGGCGACACGGCACTCGTGGCGCCTCGTGAAACTCGGTCGCTCGTCGAGTATTACTGGACGCTGACCCCCACGATTATCCTGCGCATGCTGGAGCGACTCGAGCCGGATTCGGTCCTCACCTATCTCGACGCGGACCTCTTTTTCTACTCGGACCCCCAACCGATTTTCAACGAGCTTGGGAACGCCTCGGTGTTGATCCACGAGCACCGCTTTTCGGAAACACAGCGGTCGCTTTCGTCCAATGGTCACTTTAACGTTGGGCTGCTCTGCTTTCGCCACGATCCGCAAGGTCTCGAAGCGCTCCGCTGGTGGCGCGAGCGCTGCATCGAGTGGTGCTTCAAGCGCGTCGAGAACGGAAAGATGGGGGACCAAGCGTACCTCAACGACTGGCCCCAACGCTTCAGCGGTGTCGTCGTCTTGCAGCACTTGGGAGCCGGAGTCGGACCCTGGAACCACGATTCCTATCGCTTCACCGAAGGCCCTGACGGCAAGCGCACCGTCGCGGGTGTGCCGCTCATTTTTTATCACTTTCATGCGTTCACCGTGGTTCGACCGGAAGTCATCATGCCGGCCGGAACGGCCTATTCCCTGACGAAGGAGCTGCTGAAGATCGTCTTCGCTCCCTATGCCGAGGCCGTGGGCGAAGCCGTGGACGCCATTCGCAGGTTGCAGCCGGACTTTCAGTTCGGCGTCCACGAGGCCAATCTCAATCGTGAACAGACGGTCCTCGCGAAGGCGACGAGCGCCCTCGAACTCGAAGCGCTAGGGTTGCCCCAAAAGCGAAGCCGCCTCACGGAAAAGTGGGACGTCTGGGCATCGAAACAATTCGTCGAGACTGAAGGGGACGAAGCCATCGACGCCGCACGCGCGAACGTCTCCAGAGTCGCGACGACGACCAGCGTCAAGCGCCAGGCTCCAGCGCGCGAAAGCGTCCTTGCGGCCCTTGACTCCCATCAGGTGGAGGGGCCACTTTACGTCGCCCTGGCCCACGCCGCTCGCGCCCTTCAAAGCGTCTTCAACCCGTCTGAACTCGCCACGGCACGCGGTATTTTGCTAGGGATCGTCGCTCACGCGTTGGATGACGGCACCGAGTTTGCAGCCGTGTGCGAGGCGGATTCTGCCCCGGTCGGCGCGGAGCCGGATGCGCACAGGATCCGGCTGCTCACGGCCACCATTCAGCGCGCCGCCGATGCCGACGACCTCGATACGGCCGATGCAGCGTTGGCCGAGCTGCTGGTGTTGCTCCCCAGCCACGCGGACGTTCAGCTCACGGCAGGCCATCTCGCCGTGCGCCGAGGGAATTTACGCTCCGCGCAAGACAGCTTCATTCGGGCGAGTATCCTCGTCGAAGAGGGCGATCCGTCCGCGAAGCACGACATTGCGGACGCTTTCATACAACTCGCGCTCAATTGGGAGGCGAGCCAGGACGCCGCAATGGCGCGCCTGAATGCGGAGCGAGCACTGCGGCTCGAGCCTGAGAATGCCGAGGCCCGGGAGCTCTGCCAACGCTTTACGCCGAGCCCTGTTCCGGTGGCCCGACGCGCTACCGCTCCGAGCGACCCGCAACCACGCATGGCCGAACGCGATGCGCTCTTCGATCAGGGCGAGCGTCTCGCGGCCGCCGGCGATTGGAGCCGCGCTTACGAGCTTTTCAAGATGATTGCGGCTGAGTTCCCAAGCTTTGCCCCGGCCCAAGTGGGCGTCGCGTCTGCCTCGTTCGCCCGTGGGGACGTCGACGCGGGGCTCGCCGCCCTCGAGCACGCATGCGCACTCGAGCCGCGAGACATCGGCCTGCACGTTCACCATGGAAAGCTGCTTCTCCAAACCGGTAAGCTCACCCGCGCATCGTCCGCGTTCCAAGAGCTCGTTCGGCGCGCCCCCACGAACGTGGATGCCCGACTCGGTCTGGCCGAGGTGCATCGCTTGCAAGGCAACGCCATCGAAGCCATTGATGTGCTCGACGCGGCCCACGCGGCTTTTCCCGAGGAGCCAGCCTTCATCGCCGCGATCGGCACCCTCGCAGCCGAGCTCGGAGACCATCTCGGAGCAGCGGAGGCCCTCACCGCATTGCAAGCCTTCGCGCCACAGCACCCTCGAACGATCGCACTCCAAAGCGCGCTTGCGCCGTCGGCCAGCATGGGCGCCTAGCCCCTCGATTCGTTAGGACCCGTCGCTTCGATGGGCTCGGGGTACTAGCGTGGTGAATCAGAGCTTGGCCGACCGTCCTTAGCCGTCGACGAGCCCACGGTAAGCTGCTCGAAAATACACGAGCGGCGCCCCCTCGTGGCTCGTCACCTTGCGCAACGCGCCGACAAAAATCGAGTGATCGCCACCCGGTAGCACCTCGGTGACGACACACTCGGCCGAGGCGATCACGCCCTCGAGCAGCGGACAGCCGGTGGCTTCGCCGAGCGTATAGGGCACGCCCGCGAACTTGTCCTCGGTTCGTGAAGCAAACCGATTGGAAAGCTCGACTTGGTCGGCCGCGAGCATATTGACGGCGAACTTTCCGCTGACGGCCAGCGCATCGTGGCTCCCGCCCCGACGGTCGACACAGACGAGGCAAAGCGGCGGGTCGAGAGACAACGAGCTGAACGCGGTCGCCGTAAGACCGACGAGCCTTCCATCCGGCGTGACTGTCGTAATCACGGTCACACCCGCGGCAAACGAGCCCATCACCTTCCTGAAGTCTTCTTTCCCGATGTCACTCATGGCGGGCCACACATTACACCAAACCTCGCTGCCGATGAGCGAGGCGCAAGGCGAACGAGCTGTCAGTCGTCCGGATGGGTCACGGCCAGCACTTCCTCCAATGTCGTCTCGCCCGCCAGCATTCGAACGACGGCCGCTTCACGCAGGGTGAGCATCCCATCTTTGCGCGCTTGGGCCTTGATGAGCGGTGCCTCTCGTCGCGCCATGATGAGCCGCCGGATCTCCTCGTTCACCTCGAGCAGCTCGTAGACAGCGGCACGACCGAAATAGCCTGACTGCCGGCACTCGACGCAGCCGGTACCCATTCGGGTGCGCACCGGACGCGGGCCTGGCGGCAACGCGGCCCCAAGCAAGTCGACCTCGGACAGCGTGAGCACGCGCTCCTCGGAGCAGTAAACACACACCTTTCGTACCAGACGTTGGGCCATCAAGCCGCTCAGGGTGGACGCGAGCAGAAAATGCTCGGCACCGAGGTCGAGCAAGCGCGTGATGGCACCGGCCGCATCGTTTGTATGCAAAGTGCTGAAGACGAGATGGCCTGTCAGGGCTGCCTGAACGGCGTGCCGGGCGGTATCCAGATCGCGGATCTCACCCACCATGAGGATGTCCGGGTCCTGGCGCAGCAGCGTTCGCAGCGTCTCCGCGAAACCCAGACCAACGGACGGATTGATGGCCGTCTGGTTGATGCGCTCGAACACCATCTCAATCGGATCCTCGATGGTGGTGATGTTGACGTCGTCCGTCGCGAGCTTCCGGAGCGCCGTGTAGAGGGTGGTCGTCTTGCCAGAGCCCGTCGGACCGGTGACGAGGACGATCCCGTGAGGCCGCTGGATGAGCGCCTCGAAGAGCGCGAGATCGCGCGCGGAAAAGCCAAGTTTTCCTAGATCATCGTGAACAATATCGGGATCGAAAATACGCATGACGACCTTCTCACCAAAGGCGACCGCGAGCGTCGAGATGCGAAGCTCCACAGCCTTCGACTCAAACTCGGTCTTGATCCGCCCATCCTGGGGCCGGCGCTTCTCGCCGATGTCCAGCCGAGCCAGCGTCTTGATGCGGTTCACGACCGCCTTATGGACCAGCGGCGGCAGCCGATTCACCTCGTGGAGCGCGCCATCGATGCGGAACCGAACGATCGCCTCCTCGCGCTTCGGCTCGATGTGGATGTCGCTGGCACGCTGCTGAAAGGCGTAGCTCATCAGATATTCCACCGCGTCGACGACATGCTCGTCGCTCGCTTCCGTCTCGTTCACGCTTTTCATGCGGACGAGCTGCTCGAGATTGCCGATGTCCACACCGCCGGAAAGCCGGTCTTCGGCGCTCTTGACCGAACGACGAAATCCGTAGAATTCCGTTATCAATCGCTGGATATCGCTCCTGGATGCGATCACCAACTCGAGCCGCTTACCGACACTCCGCTCAGCCGATTCCAGGGCCCACTGGTCGAACGGATCGATGGTCGCAACGCGCACCGAGACTCCGCTGTCTTGAATGGCGAGCATCGAGTGCTTGCGTGCAAACGTACGGCTGAACGCACCGGTCACAAAAGCGGCGTCGAGCTTCAGCGGGTCGAGCTTCAGGTAAGGCAATCCGATGCTGCGCGCGTAGTGCTCCGTCACCTTGTCCTCAGACAGGGGGCGCCCGCGCACGTCGGTCACGCCAAAACTCATGAAGAGCTCAATCGCCCCGACAGTCGCGCTCTCTGCCCCGCGCGCGGAGCTCGAACCGGAGCCACTCGAAGGGGGACCACCTGCCGCCGCCGCGGCCCGCTGCTGTTCGATGACAAGGCGTACGAGTCGATGGTCCTTTTGCTCAAAGAGTTCTTGAGCGCGTGCTGGCAAAAGCTGACCATCCCGTACGAGGATCCCGAGCAGCTCGTCGAACGTCACGGCCCCGCGAGTCGGTGTCATCCCCGCACGCTACCAGGATTGCGGGCGTCTGGCCGCGCCGGGTACCACGTGGTACGGACGTGACCTGTCCCATGACGTTGAACTTACTCCCAGCATGTGCGGAAGAATCTTCGAAGGCGGGAGAACGCCTTGGCGGCACGGCGGTTGCCGACGTCGACGTGTGGCTGTTGCTCGAATACCGAGGAAAATGGGACGCCGACATCGCCACAATGGAGCTTCCCGCGGCCACGCGGAGTTGGCTCGACGCCCAAGCCAAGGCGATCCCGCGGAGCCGGGTCCTGTTCGTTCGAAACGAGCACCGAACCGAGCAGCTCTCGTTCTTTGTGGTCACAGCAGCACCCGAGCGCGCGGTATTTCGGCTGCGGACCACAACCTACGAGGAACTCGCGGTGCTGGACGTAGCTGCCATCGTGACCGGCGGCATCGAGTCCGCGGTGGCCCAAGGCTTCGAGCGCGGGCGCCCACTTTACCTCGTATGCACTCACGGCAAGCGCGATGCCTGCTGCGCTAAGCGCGGTGTGGCATTCGCCCAGGCACTCGGCGCCGAAGCCCTCGACGGCGATGTCTGGCACAGCTCGCACCAGGGCGGGCACCGCTTCGCCGCGACGATGCTCTACTTACCGCACGGGGTTCACTACGGTCGGCTCGAGCTTGGGGACGTAGCACCGCTGCTCGCCGCTCATTCCCGCGGCCACCTTCACGACTTCGATCGGTACCGAGGGCTCTCGACGCTATCCGCCGTCGAACAAGTTGCGGAGTCATGGCTGCGCGAAGAACTCGACGAACGGCGCTTCGATGCCTTCGAGAAGGTGGGCCTCACCCCGCCTGACGCCGGACCCCGGAAGAAGCAGCTGTCTTGCGACTTTCGTGCAGAGGACGGCGTCATCCATCGGCTCACGGTCGAGGAACGGCGGGGAGCCATGACGCGCCGTCCGAGTTGCGGAACCGAGCCCTCGACGTTCAGCTACCTCGAGGTCGTACGTCACGAGGCTGGCCGCGACCTCGATGCTCCCTGCGCTACGACATGAGCTTCTCGATGGCCCGCGTCAACGCCCGCACCGAGTGGGCGGTTGGCCTCGTATCGCTCGTGCTCGACGCCAAGCTCGAGCGCTACGAGCCCGGGCAATTCTTTAACCTGGCGCTCTCACTCAAGGGGGAGCGGGTCAAGCGAGCCTACTCGATTGCGTCAGCGAAAAGCTCGGCGCCAGAGTTCTACCTGGTCGCGGTCTCTGGCGGCAGGTTGAGCCCTGAACTCGTGCGGCTGCAGGTTGGGGACTGCCTCGACATCGACACGCGGCCGCATGGTTTTTTCGTTCTTGGCGGGGTCCCTCGCGCCCAAGAACTTTGGCTGGTCGCCACGGGCACGGGCCTCGGTCCGTACCTGGCGATGCTGCGCGATGGCGAAGTATTTTCTCGGTACGAATCGGTGTTGCTCGTGCATTCGGTTCGCGAGGCCAGCCACCTGGGTTACCGCAGCGAGCTCGAAGCTCTCGCGCTGGAACGACCGGCGTTTCATTACCTTCCGACGCTTACCCGCGAGCCTATCGAGGGCCTGCTTCAAGGTCGCTTCGATGCCATTCTCGCGAGCGGCGAGCTCGAAGAATACGCCCGCGTCCCCATCGGCCCCGAACGTTCGCACGTGCTTTTATGCGGCAATCCGGGGATGCTTCAGACAGCGCAAACGCAGCTCGAAATTCGGGGATTGCGAAAACATCGACGCCGCGAGCCCGGACACGTCACGAGTGAAACCTATTGGTGATGGAATCGGCCCGGAGGCGAACCGAAAACTGCTAGGGTTCCCACATGCATTTGTTCGAAGTGTTCATCACGAACGAGTCCGCTCGCGAGCAGCTCTTTTCCGCTGAGGCGCTCGAGATGACCGGCGCGCAGATCTTCAACGCCGAGGAAGCGGAGCTCGTCGGCTTTGAAGGGATCCCCGAAGACGCGACGGGTCGTATGCGCGTTTTCGTCGCCTGCGCCCCATCCCACGAGCACCTGATAACGTCACGACTCGAATCGAACGGTGCGGTCGAGGCCTTCCGCCTCCACCGACTCTGACGCGGTGCGCGTCTTGACCCAGCGCGTCGCGCGGAGCCGACAAAAACCACAGCGTCGCGCGGAGCCGACAAAAACCACAGCGTCGCGCGGAGCCGACAAAAACCACAGCGTCGCGCGGAGCCGACAAAAACCACAGCGATGGCTCAGTTTGAGCAGGAGTCCAAATTGGGATCGGTCGCTTGGGGACACGTCGACACGGACAACGCGGAAGTCAGGACGATGCCGAGCTTCGCCGGGAACGTCTCGAAGCTGAGCGCGAGGGACAGGGCGTCGCATAAA
>CANMZR010000031.1 GCA_947502375.1 Polyangiaceae bacterium | reverse complement strand
CGAGTGACTCGCAGACCCTGCGGCTTCCGAGTAGGCTATCGGCCTTGAGTCAAAAAGACCGAGACTCGGGCGGGCTACCCGCGGCCCTTGCGGCAACGATCCACGATACCGCCAACGCGCTCACCCTCATTCTCGGCTGGCTCGAGCGCGCGGCGCAGCCAGAGCTGAACCGCGAGGATGCCCTCAAACGCGCGATGACGCACGCACACTGGGCTCGCGACCAGCTGCGTGACCTCATTGGAGCGCAGCGCCTACCCCAACCACCCGATCGGTCCATCGAAGCGCTTTCGATCGCCTCGCTCTTGCGCCGGGTCGTTGAAGACCTCGCTGTCGAGGGCGAACGCGCCGACGTTACCATCCAGTCCGACTGCACCTTGGATGCCGCGCCCAAGGTGGTCGTCGCTCCGCTGGGAGCGTGGCGAATACTAACCAATTTGCTGTTGAATGCGCTCGCAGCGTCACCGCGGGGCGGACAGGTCGTCGTCACCGCTGCTCTTGGGCGGGACGGCTTCCTAGAGTTCGCTGTCGAAGATAAAGGCCCCGGGGTTTCGATCGAACGACGCCAACAGCTGTTCACGAGTGGCGGCACCACCCGCGTCGGCGGAGCCGGAATTGGATTGAGAGGGTCCCTAGCCCTGGCGCGAGCACATGGGGGCAACCTTCTCTTGGCGCCGTCCAAAGAAGTCGGGGCGCGCTTCGAGCTCGAGTGGCCCATGCTCGCCGCTCAAGAACGGTCCTCGCTCGCGGGCGTGCGAATCCTCCTCCTCGAGGACGATGACTCCATCATCGAGCTTTTGGAACTCAGCCTCGGAGGGCGTGGCGCCTCCGTGACCTCCGTCCGGGCATTGGACGCGCTCGAGGCCACCCTGAGCGGCACCCCGTTTGACGTCCTGTTGGCGGACCTTTCGCCATTCGAGGCGACGTCCCCGAGTGGCGTCGACCCAACCCGACACCTCGCCCGTTTTTTTGCACTCGGCCGCACCCAAGTTGCAACGTTCACCGTGCTCGTCATCTCCGGCAGCGTCAGCGCGGGCCCAGACAAAGAATTTGCCTGGCTCCGAAAGCCGTTTACGCCATCCGAGCTCGTGGAAGCGCTCGTCGGTGCTCTCGGGCGACCCGTCTGAGCGAACGCGCCCAGCCAGCGGGCCTCCCCCACTGGGCACCCGAGCGTCGCGCAAGCACCCTCAAGCACTCGGAAAAACGACAAAATTAGAACGAACACCGAGAACTCGGATGTTCTTCGATTGACTTTTTTCACAACGGAGGTAACTTCCCAACCCCGCGCGAAGGTGGCGGAATTGGTAGACGCACTAGCTTGAGGTGCTAGCGGGTAACACTGTAGGGGTTCGAGTCCCCTCCTTCGCACAATTCAATCCCTTGACAGACCTCGCATATCGGTCAATCTCGGTGCCATGTCGCGAGTAGCTTGGGTCAGCGCGTTCTGGGCCGTCGCCCTCCTGGGGTCGCTTGAGACGGCGAGTTGTGGCTCGAAAGCTCCGGTCGAGCAGTGCTTTGTGGCAGGGGACGAGGACGGCAACGGTCTCGCGGACTGCGAGGACTCGGTTTGCTGGCGGGCCAATGGCTCGTGCAAACAAAACTGCGAGAGCGACACCGAGGACCAAGACGCGGATGGGCTCGCCGGCTGCATGGACCCGAATTGTTGGGTAAAAGGCGGCAGCTGCACCGAGGTTTGCGACAGTGGCAAAGACGAGGACGGCGATGGCAAAGTCGATTGCGGCGACAGCGACTGCGCCACGTTTGACGCCTGCGTCGAACGCTGCACGGGCGGCAAAGACGAGGACTTGGATGGCGCGGTGGACTGCGCCGACAGCGACTGCTGGACCAAGGACGACGGCTGCAAAGAACGCTGCTCAGGCGGTGCCGATGAAGACGGTGACGGCTTGCTCGACTGCGCCGACAGCGACTGCTGGACCAAGGACGACGGCTGCAAAGAACTCTGTTCAGGCGGTGCCGATGAAGACGGTGACGGCTTGCTCGACTGCGATGACCTCGATTGCAAGAGCGATGTTGGCTGCGTCCCCACCTATTCGAAAGACGTCTTACCGATCTTCGCGGCCCATTGCGGCGGCGGCGCTTGCCACATCGAGGGAATCGGGGCGGGTGGCTGGTCGCTAACGAAGTACGACACGCTCTTGAAGCCCGCCATTTACTGTAGCGGGGAAACAAAAGGTTGGTGCGCGCTCTTTCGAATAAAGGAGGGCTCGATGCCGAAAAACTGCCCAGGCTGCGTGACGCCGGCTGAAGTAACAACCGTCACCCGATGGGTCGACGGTGGAACCTTGCCGTGAAGGGCGTGCTCGCTTTCTGAGCGCCGCTCAGACGATGACAAAAAGGCGTACCTGGCGCGAATCTTGGGCGGTCGGCGCGCTGGCACTCACGGTTCGACTCGCCGTCGTTGCGTGGGCGCACGAGCGTATCCCACCCACCGCTGACGGAACCTTTTATCAACGGCTCGCGGAACGCCTTGCCAGTGGGAAGGGCTACACCTGGTCGTGGCCTGACGGCGTGGTGACCTACGCAGCGCACTATCCGGTCGGGTATCCGGCGATCCTTGCTTCGGCGTACAGCGCCTTTGGGACGTCAGCCACCGTCGCCATGAGCGTCAATGCCCTCTTCGGCGCACTTGGCGCCCTGGCAGTGCATCGGATGTTATCGCGTCACGGGCGAGGTGCAGTCGTCGCTGGAATGCTCGTGGCGCTTCACCCCGGACTCCTTGCCTACACGCCGGCCTTGATGACCGAAGGCCTCGCGGGCTCGCTTTTGCTCCTCGCTACCTGGACGGCCACGGCCGCCAGCCGAGCCACGTCCAACTCTCGACGCTGGCGCGCGTGGTTGCCCCGCGGACTCACGGGCATACTCCTCGGCATCGCTACCTTGGTGCGACCGCAGCTCATCGTCCTCGCGCCCGTGCTCGGGTGGGTCGCCGTAAGCCAAGGGACACAGCGCCGGCTGCTCGGAGCGGCACTCGTCACCACGCTTGCCTTGGGGACTTGCGTGCCGTGGACCCTTCGGAACTGCAACCGCATGGGCCGCTGTGCCTTGGTCAGCGTGAACGGCGGCTGGAATCTTCTGATTGGCACCAACTCCGAGGCCCACGGCGGCTGGGCACCGGTCGTGGTTCCCCCAGCGTGCCGCGAGGTCTTCGACGAAGCGGGGAAAGACCGCTGCTTCGAGGGAGCCGCGGTGACTCAAATCCGAGCGAACCCCCGGGCCTGGTTGTCCCTCGTACCCGGCAAGTGGCGAGCGACCTTCGACTACTGCGGTGCTGGCGGCTGGTACCTTCATCAGGCCAATCCCGCGGCTTTTGGGGAGCCTGCCAAACTCGCGCTCGGCGTGATCGAGACCGTGTTCGAGCGCCTGCTCGTCGTGGGAGCACTCCTCGTAAGCTCCTCGGCTGCGGGTCGTCGCCCGCGTCGGCTTGGCGCTTGGGCAGCGATCGTCCGGGCCACCGGCTGGCTGGGGATCGCGTGTGCCTTCTCACCATGGGGCTTCCTCGCGCATGTGGCGTTGGCTTTCACGCTAGGCGCGCGGGCTATCGCAAGTGCCTTCGAGCCACTCGTCACGGTTGCGTTCGCGATGCTCCTATCGACGCTCTTGATCCACGGCGCGTTCTTCGGGGGTGGCCGTTACCAGGTCCCGGTGCTCGGGTTCATCGCCGCGATAGCCGCCGCGGGCCGGCTCTTTCAATGCCCTCGCAGGCCCGTAATCGCTTCGATTACCTCGCAGAGCGGAAGCCCGACCACATTGGTATAGGAGCCTTCAATGCGCCGCACGAACGCCGCCCCGCGACCTTGAATAGCGTATGAGCCAGCCTTGTCGCGGCCTTCTCCGGTGGCGATATAGCGCTCGACCTCCACCGCCGATAGGGCCCTGAACTCAACCATGGTGACATGCGTCTCGGCGATAACATCGGGCCCACGCGCGACGGCGAACCGTGTCGCCACGGCGTGACGCCGACCGGCAAGGGACATGAGCATCGCGGCTGCGTCCGCATCGGTTCGCGGCTTCCCGAGAATGACGTCGTCGCAAAGAACCGACGTATCCGCAACGACAACGATGCATTCCGGCCCCGTGTGCAGCTGCACCCGAACGAGCTTCGCCTCCACAACGCGCTCGAGGTAGCCGTTCGGTGTCTCGCCAAAAAGCACCGCCTCATTCACGTCAGCCGCGATCACCGAAACCAGGAAACCGGCACGCTCGAGCAGCTCCTTCCGGCGTGGCGACGACGAACCCAATACAATCGCGTCTTGCTGCCCGAGCACGCACCTCTGCTAGCACACTCGCACAACGGTTCATGCTATTCGGTGACCTCATGAAGGCTCTGCATGGCATCCTCGTCGCCGCGAGCATCGCGCTCATGGCACCCGCACAAGCCTACGGGCAGCTCTCGTGTAGCCCCGCCATCGGTCTCACCACGTGCCTGCCGGCCGACAACCTTTGGCCGAGCGCACGCGGCCCCTTCACATGGCTTGCACCCGCCGACACCACCCTCCCCGGCACGGTCACGTTCGGTGCAACGACGAGCTGGGTTTACCGACCCATCGGCTTGACCGTCAGCTCCGCCGCCCCCGGCGGCACCACGACCTATCCCGTGGAGCATGCCGTGTCCGCCCACTTGCTCGCAACGCTCGGACTTTCTTCAAAGCTCAGCTTCGACGTCGCCGCTCCAATGACCTTGTATCAGTCGGGAGCAGGTCTCGGATTTTTGACGGGTTCGCCGGCCGTTTTGCCACGCAGCGCCTCGGGCGACTTGCGGTTCGGCCCAACGCTCGCGCTCGTTCATTACCGTGGGCTCGATGTCGCGGGCCGCTTCGCGGTCGTTGCACCAACCGGTAGCTCCGACAGCTTCGCCACGTTTGGAAGCGTCACCTTCGCACCAGGCGTCAGCGCCGCCTACCGGCGCGCCCGGTTGCGGTTAGGTACCGACATTGGGGCACGGCTCCGCAAGCCCGTCCAGCTGGGCGACGCCGTGATCGGTCAGCAACTGAGCCTCGGCCTGGGAGCGAGTTACGAACTCATCCCGGAGGCCTTTCTTACCTTGAGCGTCGAAGCCTTTGGTTTGATTGGTCTCGATGGCCAGTACGCCGTGGGCGCCACCTCACCGAGCAAGGGCATAAGCCAGGGCGCCCTGGTTCCCGCCGAGTGGCTGGTAAGCTTTGCCACCGCGCACGCCCTCGATGGGAAGCTTGGCGTGCGAGTCGGGATGGGGGGCGCAATTCCAACTGGAAACGCGAGTCCGGTCACGGAGCCGGCCCTCCGCTCGGTGGCTGCCATTACCTTCACGCCCTGAATGTTGCAGGTTCGACGGCATCGGCGCCGACGACGATGGACCTTTAGAAGGCGCGTTGTGGGACGAAAATCGTATCGCCCCCCTGCAGTGGCACATCGGGGATCACGTTGTTGGTGATGGCCTCGTAATCGACCACGACAGCACGCGTTTTCCCATCAATGTTGCGGCGCAGCACCACTCCGGACTTTCGGGCGAGCGACGTGAGCCCGCCAGCCTGCGACACCGCCCGCACGAGCGTCATCCCTTGTTCGAGCGGCATCGAGCCCGCCGTCTTCACTTCGCCGGCCACAACGACGCGCTTCGAGTTGTAGGCTTTGATTTCGACGGACACGCTTGGGTCGGTCAAAAGCTGCAATTCCATCAGCTTTCGACGGACGATATCCGTCACCTGCTGCGGCTCGAGACCCGCGACTTTGATCCGGTGGATGTAAGGCACATCGACGGACCCATCGGGAGCAACCGTGTATTCGGTGGGGAGCTTATCCTCACCGACGATGACCAACACGAAGACATCACCCACGCCGAGCGTGTTCGCCTCGAGCACCGGTGGAAAGTTCACCGGCTTGGGGGGCGGCGACACGCACGCAGAAAGCACCAGCCCGACGAGCGCGAGGACACAGGACTTTGGGACCCGCACGCCCCATCCCGGCCTCGAGGGTGGCCGAGTCATCGCGGCAAAGCTCGACGAAGGCGCAAGGGTCGGGGCCAGCACAGCACCGCAGTCGCTCGTCACGCCCCGCGCATCAAAGGAGCAGAGCGTCATCATCATCCTTTTGGAAACGCTCACCAAAAGACGCGTGCGCCACCGAACAGCGACACTTGTTGATACGCGAGGCTGTCGAAACCATTCGCATTGGGGAACACCAGCCGCGTCTTGCTAAAGTAGCCCACGTAATCGAGCTGGGCATCCAATCCCAACCAATCTTTCAGGCGGTATTCACCAAAGAGACGCCCATCGACTCGCAGGTCCGACCAGCCCGTCGGCTGCCCATAATCCGGGCCGTCCTGGTTCGGAAAAACAACGGCGCCAGCGGCCAATTCTGCATTGACGAGAAAGCTGCCTCCGAAGAGATAGTTCACCTTGACGTACCCTTGGTCTTTCTCGAGGTAGGTCCCGATCAGGCTATCGTCAAAGTCACGTAAGAAGCCGACGGAGACCGCAGAGAGAAGACCGTTCACCTTCAAGGGGTCCGTCGTGAGCGTGGGCTGCAAGTACCACTTGAGCTCGAGTTGAGCGATGAGACTGTTGAAATCCTGGGCGTCGTTTGAATAAAAACTGGCGCCCCAGCCGGCCATCGCGAGCGCACCAAAAGACGGCGTGACGAGACCCGTGACTCCCAACCGCGTGCGCACAGGGTGAGAGCCCGTCTTACTAAGAGCGGTGGTCGGATAGGTTATCGCGGCGAAGCGACCATCGTAGATGAGCGCCGTGCGCGGCAGAAAACGCCAGCGTCCGCGCGTCTGAACTTCATTTCGAAAACTACTCAGACCCGAGAAGGTACTCTTCTCGAAGTACGTTCCGCTGAACTCGTACCCCACGCGCCAATCGAGCAAGCCACCGCCCGGCGTGTAAACGAGCTCGCCGCCCGCACCCGGCAACAGCCGATTGAAATTCGTGCCTACGATCGCTTGTTGGGTCGGACGGATCGACCGAGTTAGCCCGCCATAAAGGCGACCCGACCAAACTTGCCCAGGCAATAGGTCCAGGTTGAACTTCACAAAACCGTCGATGTTCCGTTGGGCACGCAACACGTCCCGGTCGAGCTGACTTCCACCTCGAATCGGAATGAACTCGTGGTACGTCAACCCCGTCTCCAGCCGAAAATGAACCGAGGGCTGAGCACCATCTGCCCTGCGCTGTGCACCAAGCGTTGTCAGCGAAAAAGACGGCGAAACACGAAGTTGCAACGAACCCATCGGGCTCTCATCCGAGGCTCGCCGCAAAAAGTTCGAGTCGTAACCGAAGTCGGTCGCAACGCCTGGGTGCAGTTCGAGATTACCCGCGAGAATTCCCGCGCCTTCGCGATACTGACGGTCCGGTAACCAAGCGGGTTCCTGCCCTGACGCCGTAACTTGCGCCGCCGCCGTCCCACCCACGAGGGCGAGGGCGAGAAAGGCAAGAGTTGGAAGCGGGAAGAACTTCATCCTAGAGGACACCAAATCGGGGCGCAGCATAGCCTTCAACGCCAGAAGGACACAACAACTGTCGGAGTCCCCGCTTGACGAATGACGGCCAGCCTGGGCCACGCCAACTCGACAACCTGGACCTGGCCTACGCTCCAACGCTTCATACCCCGAACAACTCGCCCCTCAACCTCGCGCCGATGCGACCGGCGATTCCTTAACAAGCGCTCTCGACACACTTGACGCGTTCGGACGAACTCACCGAAAGCATGACGCGCACGCAGGAGGCTCGGTGACGAGCGCGGGCGTCGGAAACCCCGTTGTCTGGGAACCGTCTGGCAGCTGGCCTTCGATCTCCATTTGCGTCGAACTGTCGCCCACTGCGACGACTTCCTTACCAATACAGAGATTGGCCTCGGCCTCCAGTGCCGCCGTTCGCTGGTTGAGAACGCTCAGAATCGTGAACTCATGGTTCGTCAACTCCCCGTCGTTCACCTTTACAGCGTTTTCGAGGGCTTTTTGGCGTTCGCTGGCCTTTCGGAGCGCGACATCGAGCTGGTTCAACTTGTCGTCGAGGCACAACTTCTTGACGACATCGCCCTTGCTACGCGCCTCTTCTAGCTCGCGACGCACACTCTCGCGAATGCGCTCCATGTTCGCAACAAACCCTTTGGACTGTTCGAGTTGTTCCGCGGGACCGAGCTTGACCACTTTGGCTGCGGGCGTCTCGAACTCAGGCGCACCGCTGGCAGGCTGTTGCGCGGTCGCCACGCCTGAACCGACCAGCGCAAGAAGAGCACCTACCGTGTATGCCAAGAAACGCTTCTTCGTAGCCATCGTTCGATCCCTCGCTTCGGTAAACACTATAACGCCCAGTCAGCTTTGAAGTCAAACGACGTGGACCGCGGCCACGCGGGCGTTCAATGGGTTCCGGTGCCGCGCAACCGTCCGCCATTCATCAACCGCATTGAATCCAGATCCGAGCGCTCCCCCCGCGCCGTCACAACCGCAGAGCTTGGGTGAGAACCCATTCGTTATTGCTTCACGAACGTGATCGGAATCGAAACGAACGCTTTTCCGCCCTCGGGTGGCGAAAATGCAGCACCGCTCACGACGCCCTTCAGGCAGCCCATGATCGCTCCGAGCGAACCGCCGCCGCCGCCCACACTCTGAACCTCGCCGTTCGGACCGATCGTGGCCATCAGGGTGACACTACCCGCCATATCTGGATTCGAATTCAACCCAGCTTGGTAACAGGCGCGGAACCTTCCCTTCATGCGCGCGACCACCGAACCCGCGTTCGCGACCGCTCCACCGTTGACACCCGCGCCGCCGACACTCGCATCGCCGGTGGGACCTTTGACTTCGGCTTTCTTTCCTTCGCCCGTCGCTCCGCCGGGTTCACTGCTGCCGCGCTCGCCCTTCGTGCTCAGGTCTCCGGTTCCGCCAGCACCACCGCCAAGTGCACCCGTGCCGCCTTTCCCGCTGCCGCCGAAACCTTTCAGGCCGCCTGAGTCGCCCGCACCCGCACCCGAACCAGAACGTGCGGCCTCGTCGAGCATACCTGCCGGCACCTCACCGTTGCCAAGCACGTTGTCAACCGCGACGCCCCCGGTGCCAAGTGCACCGAGCGTCTGCACGTCGAGTTCGGCCAAGGCACTTGAAAGCTCGGCAGCCTTCGCATCTGCCGCCACCCGCTCACCAGCAGCCTTTTCGCCCGAGGTGCTCTTTTCCCCGCCGGCGTTCTTCGCCACGTTCCCGGTGTGTTGCTGCGCAGCGGGCACTTTCGAAGCGGTGTCGTTCGTGGCGACCGCGGCACTCTTGTCCGTGACGGCATCACTCTTCTGCTTCTCAATCACCGGAGGCGGTGGCAGGGTCCTCACCGATTCAACCAATTGGCTGACAACAGCGTCTTCGTCCCGAACAATCGGGTCCATCCAGTCGGAGTAGATGAGCGCCACGACGAAAAAATGGATCAAGAACGAAAATGCGGCGACGATGGTCGTGAACCAATCGATGTCGCCCGCGATGCCCTGCTTTACGGACATCGGAAGCTGGGGCTTCGGTTGCACCGGCGGGGCCGTGACGAACTGAAATAAGAACGTCATCTCGCCGACGACGACCTTGCCGCGCGAGTCGTCGGTCAGTCGCACGCGCTGAAAAGTAGCGCCTTTTTCTTGAACGAGCTTCGCCTGAGCGCCCAATGCCGAAAGTTCACTCACGCCGGTCTTGAGCGCCACGCGCCCGGTCATCCCCTCAAGGTAATTGAGGTGGTATTCCGTTCCGATGAGCTCGAATAGTCGAAAATTCGCCGGCACTTTACGGCTCGCGACGACGAACATCGATTTTTCGCTTGGGCCGATGGTGACGTGGGTGCGCAGCTTAATCAGGCGCTCGTCGATGACTTTGCCGCCTTGGACGACGCCAATTCGGAGGATTTTTGCGCCTGCTTGCTGCGAGACGGCCCGCATCACTGCGGTCATTCGACCGGGTCGAACCGAGGACCGTTGGCTCTGTGGTGACTGCTGCATCAACTTTTCTCCGGCCTTGCGTAGCCAAGGCTTGAACCTCTGGCCGCACGCGTAGTTTGCGTAGCGTACACGCTGCTGAACGGAGGGTCCAGAGTCGTGGGTTTTGATTCTACGGGCAACGAGCCGAAACGATCCTGTCGAGCACGGGTTCGACCCCGCCTCAGCGGCGCCGTTGGCTGCGCCGCCGGGAGCGCAACGGAAGAGAGACGGCCTGCCCGCACAGACCGGACGCCTCGGCCAGGACCAGTTGGTCCACGGTCTCACGGAGGGCTTGGCTGCGGCGTTCTCTCAAGCGTCCGAACCAGGCCGCCGAACTTGCGCCGAGCAAGGCACCGGGCACCACCCTCAGGCCCTCGGCCCAAGCGCCGTTGAGCGCGAGACCTAAAGCCAAAACCGCGCCAGCGAGCAGGGCGAGCCGCAACGCGGAGGCGGCGAGCGCTTGGTCCGCGTCGAGCGCCCGAGCGAGGTCGGAAAGCAATTCATCCACGTGCGTGGCGCGCGTTCGGTCGGAAGCGGGCTCGGCGAGGACGGACCGGAAGGCGACCCGCCAAGCGTCAAAGTTGCGGGTCATCCGTGGCAACGAGCGCCAAGCCAGGCCACCGCACACAAGTGCAAGTGCAAGTCCCAATGCAAACCCAAGCATGAGCGAACGTGATCGTCGGTCAGTGCAGGGACAGCCGTAAAACCGTCATCGGCGAATCCCCACCCTCAGAATGGCTCCTTGTAAATCGATGCCTCGATCCGCTTCAAGAATGGCTGCGTGAGCTCCGACAGGGTCAGTGAAGGACGGATCCGCGCAACGTCAACGGCCGCAATTGGCTTCTGGAGCCTGCCCGTGATCGTCACTTCGGCGAGGGTGATGACGCCTCGGGGGGCACGCGCTTTGCTCTTCGTGTCCTGAGCAAAAGCACCCGCGGGTGCGAGCACCACGCACCCCAGAACGGCGGCCAACATCCGTGAAACGAAAAGCAAACCGGTTTTAGTTGGATGTCTCATCATCGGCTCAGCCTCCGCCCGTCGTCTTTGTTGCCGCGGCCGGTGGGACCGGCGTCCCCGGCGCGGCAGCGGGCGTCGCAGCGTCGCTCGGTGGCGGCGGTGGCGGTGGTGGCGGTGGCGCAGCGGCGGCGGCGGAGGCCGCAGCGAGCGCATCCAATTCGGCTTTTTTGAGGGCGGCACGCTTCAACAACTCGTCCACGTCCCCTTGCTCCGCCTTGGTTGCGAGTTCCTTGAACTTGTTGAGCGCGTTCGTCGCCGCGTCCAACTGCTCTCGCGCCGACATGCCATCGACACTTGGAGCGAACAGATACAGCAGTCCCAGATTGTAATGCACCGCAGCGAGGCCGCCATTCTGCTGCTGAACCCACTCAAACTCTTTACGAGCCTTCGCGTATTCGCTGTGAAGACGATAGGCGTCACCGAGCGTCAAATGTGCGGCGAGGTTGTTCCGATCGTACTGGAGGGCTTTCTGGAGCATCGGAATCGCCTCAGCAACGCCACCAGACTCGAGCAAATACGAAGCGTATCGCAGACGCGGGACGACCAAATCGGGACGCCCCTCGAGCACGATCTTGTAGTCCTCCATTGCATTCACGCGACGATCATTTTCGAGCCAGATCGTCGCGCGCAGCAACCGAGCCTCGATGTTGTTCTTGTCCCGTGGCGGATTCCTTTCACCAAAGCCATCGAGGACCGCCTTCAGTGCGTACAGGGCGAGATCGAGTCGGCGGGCTCGATAGTGGTCTCGTGCGACCGCCAACATTGCCGGCGCGAACGTCGGGTCGAGCTTCAGCGATTCTTGCGCAAATTGTTGAGCGCTTGCGCTGTCCTTCGCTTGCGACTTCACCTCGGCCAGGGCCGCCGCGAGCGCCGCGCTCTTTGGCATCAGGGAGCGTTGCTGCACGAGCGTCGCCTCGGCCGCCGGAAGGTTGCCCGTTTCCGCTTGCAACAGCGCGTACGCGACGACTCCTTCCGAAAAGTCAGGCTGCACCGCAAACGATTGCCGGTACGCGGCCAATGCGGCCGTCACATTGCCCGCGCGCTCCTGCATCGTTCCGAGCGCATAAAAGGCCTTGTACGCCCGAGGGTCGAGCCTCGTCGCCGACGTAAATCCCTGAATGGCACCGGCGATGTCCGCACTCGCGAACGACGCCAGTCCGGTTTCGTATTCCGCCAAGGCTTGCGGGGTCATCGGCGCGCCAAGAACAACGGCCGGTCCGCCGGCGGCCGCCGGAACCTCAGGTAGAGGCGACTGAGGCGACTGAGGCGACTGAGGCGACACCGGATCGACGCCGTCCTCACCGACCTCTTCACCCGGCAGCGTCGCGTCGCTTCTCCGAGCCCCCGGGGCGACCGGAGTCTTCGCCGCGGGCGTCGAATCGCAACCCGTCATGGCGCTGCCCGTAAGCCCTAAAAACGCCAAAAGCGCCGCTGGCAAAGCCCGCCGGAGCCAGCGCCTCGGCTTCATCATCGTTCGCAGTTCCGCTCTCATTGGCTTTTCAGCGGCACCGGCGCCGTCATGACCTGGTCCGTAAGCGGCAATCCGAGACCGCGACGCATGCGCGGGAACATTCCGTCTTGATATTCAAAAGGCAGCGGCTTGCCATCCCCATCCTTGTGGTTCGGGTCTTTCACAATCCGAGCAAATTCTCCCAGCTTTACGTCACCGATGATGTCCTGGTGGAACGCGAGACGTCCTACTGCGAGATCCCCCTCCTTCACGCGTTGTCGGAAGAATTGCCCCAACACGATCGACTCCGTGTAGCTGGCGACCATGAGCTTGTCGGTACCGTCGAGAAGTTCATCGCGCTTCTTGCGCCAATCGAGCCGGCGTTTCGAGGTGAAGGTATCGTACGAGGTACAGGCAGCCTCGGTTCCGGCCGTGCACTGTTGGTCGAGTTCTTTTAAGAGCTCCACTTCACTGCACGTTTTCTTTTTCACGATGGCGCACGCCTTCAGCGGCTGCGGCTCCTCGCTGTAGAGTTTCAACCCCGGTTCACGGGCATTGAAGAGGCCCGTCCGGCACGAGTCGTACAAGGTGCCTCGACGGGCTCGAGAAGCGACCGTCCAGCGCCCCGAGTTGTACTTCTCGACGATGTTTTGCAGCTTGTCGGCATAGCCCTTCGCCACGGAATTCACATCGTCCTCATAGACCTTTGTGATGTCCGTGATGACGCCGGTGTAGCGGTGATGCCCAGCCTCGTAATCGAAACTTTTCTTTAGCTGCGCGTCGACCTTTCGATATTCGCATTCGGCCGCCGCGTCGGCTTGAAGCGTTCCCCCGGCCTTGGTGGCGCCGTTCTGATCCTTCGATGCAGCGGCCTTGAACCCGTCGAACAGTGCAATCGTCTTCTCGCACCAATCTTCGGAGGCCGGGTCGTTGCCGGCGCGACGGAGCTTTGCGGCGTTGCCGGCTGCGAGCAGAGATTTTGCGTAACCGGCAGGCTCATGGGACCAACGATCGTAGAACCCGTCCATCGAACCGATCGCGCGCATGCGAGCGGCGCGATTCTCAGCGCGGTCCGGGGCGCGTTCATCCCAACCCTTCATATCGCCCTCAGCTATCAGCCACTCGATCTCGGCTTGTTGATCCTTCGGCGGATTCATTGAAAAAAACCGCTTTTTCGTCGCCTCGACACGGGCCTGTTCGCCGATGTTGAGGTAGAGAAAGACAGCGTTCTGGGCAGCGGTCCGACGTGAATCGAGATCGAAGCCGCGCGAACCCGCAGTTTCCGTCCCATCCGATTCCTTCAGCGGCGGGACGTCCCGATCGATGGTGCTGATCTTATCGTAGGTCTGAGCGGCCCGTCGGTAGTCGAAGAAAAGCACGTAAGCTTCAGCGAGTTCATCGTAAGCACGACGCAGGTAGCGAACGCGCTGGGCGTACTTTTCGAGCTGCGGCGGGCCACCCTTTGCGTCGCCCTTTTGCAACGGGTCGAGGGCATCGTCCTTGCCGTACGCGCCGATAAACAGCTCGTACATGGAAATCGCCTTGTCGTAATTGCTGAGCTGTTTGTGTGCAATGGCGCCGTTGATGGCGGCTTCGGGTGCTTCGTCGCGGCTGGGGTCGACCCGCAAGCCCTCTTCGTAAAGGCTTGCCGCTCGCGTGTAGAGCGCACGCCGCTCGACAAGATTTTCGGGCGTATCCTTCAGAGCCTGCGCCTTCTCAAACGCGGCATAGGCTTCCTTGAAGATCGCCGAGTTCAAAATATCGGTGCCGAGTCCGTTGGCGACCACCCGGTCGGCATCCGAAATCGCGCATGACTTTTTCTTGTTCTCCTCAGCCAACTGCTTGGAGCGGTCGAAGTCACGCTCCATCGCAGCCATGGTGACGAGCTTCTTCCAGGCATTGAACCCAAACTTGGTCGTGCCACACTGAGCGCTGTAGATCGGCCCGAGACGCTTCTTCGCCTCATCGAATTGGCCGTAGATAAAAGCCACCTCGCCCGCATTGTACGCGAAGAGATAGTGATTCGGGTCTTTCGGGTCCGTCTCTTTCTCAATGGGTACCCGCGCTACGTACTCGTCAAACGAGCTCAACACGTTCCTCAGGACCGGCGGCACCTCCACCTTGACGACGCGCTCTCTACTGTCACCGCCTTCTAGGTACTTCTCGGTCTGAACCTCCCGCAGTTCAGGGAAGCCTTCGACTCCGTTGGTGGCCTGGTTGCGCTTGTAATTCGCGCGCACGACCGCCTGCGCGATGTTCACGACCATCTGAGCGGCAGGCTGAAGTTTTTCGTCGTTGTCATTTGAGTCGCGGACATCTCTCGAGGCTTGCTGCGCCTGCGCGGCATCCTTTTCGCTCGGGATACGCCCAAGCTCGACGTCGACAAGGACGGCACCTGTGTACGAATCCGCCAACCAGAAACGGCTGTCGTAGGCGTCGTCGGAATTCTCGTCTTGATTGAGGTAACTGCCCCAAGCGACCGCTGCCGCGCGGTACTCGTTCAAGGCACGCGTGAAGTCCTCATCGCGTTCGTTCCCGTCCGCGGCGCCGCGCGCGTCCCGTACCCAACGGCGAGCCGCGTTCGTGTGATCGGCGGCCGCTCGACGCAGCCCGCCGCGCACGAGCAACTCGGCCGCACGAATCGCCTCGGGGTCTTCTTTATTTTTTTCGACCCACTCAGGGATTTTTCCAGGCTGTTCGACGTAATTGACGAGCTTGCCTCGTGCCTCGAGAGCTTTGGCCGCAAGGGCCTCGGCCTCAGCACCGCGGACCCCAAGGGAGAGCGACTCATACGTGAGTGCGATTTGGTTCTGGATCATCGGTGCGTCGCGATGATTCGGCCATTTCTTGAGCATCAGCTCATCGACCTCAACGAGGTTGTGGAACTGGCTGTACTCCTTGAACTCGAACGCGAGCGCCTTGTAGACATCGAATGTCCACTTGCGTTCTTGAGGCAGAAGCGCGGCATCTTGAACGCGATCGATCGCCGCATGCATCGCGGTTTCGATCTGCGCCGGGTCCGTGTAGAGATCGAATACGTCGTTTCGGCCGATGTAAGGAGCCCACGCGGGAGGGCCTTTGAAATCGAGGTAGGTCATCGAACCTGCGATGTAGGCGAAAGCCTCCGTGCGGAAGTCAGCGCCGGGGTTGCCGGTCTCGCGCTCGCGCCGATCGGTGAGGTCGAGCAGCTTGATGTATTGCTGGACGGCTGTCTCGTAGCGCTGCTGCTTGAAGTAGGTCCAGGCGAGCTTGTACATGCTCACGTCGTAGACCGGCGGACGCTCGAACTTCATCGCCTGGTCGTACGCGGCCTCGGCGCGGGGTAGGTTGTAAGGCCCGCCGTACGGGTCAACCTCGTCAAAGTGGTAGTCGCCGATGCGCCACCAAATTTCTCCGAGGTACCGTGGAGGCTCGCCTGCGATGCGTTCCTGGGGAATGGGGCGGCAGTCTTCCGGAAACGGATTCTTGAAGACCTCTTCGTCATCCTCGGGCGGAGCGACGACCGTTTCAACCGGCGCCACGGTTTCGCCGCGCTTTTTTGTAGCACTGTCGAAGGCTTCCCGACGCTCGGCTTCCCTGACCCGTCTTTGATCGAGCGGATCAGGATGCCGCGTCACCCAACCAATCCACCAGTCGGCGTCGTGATCTTGCGACAATCGCGCGATTTTGTCGTGACTTGGCTGCTTCGGATCAGCGGCAACCGGATACGAGAACCGATTGGTGCAAACGAGCGATCGCCATACTTGCTGTGCCTCCTCGAGCCGGCCCCCGTCGTTCAGCGCGTGCCCTAGATAATAGAAGACCCCGGCACGCTCCTTGTACTTGGGGAACTCGTTGAGAATTCGCTTGTAGAGCGCAATGGCTGGGCCGAGGTCGGGCTCGGACTGAGCGACGCTGAGATCAACGGGGCCGAGGTCGGCCGGTTCGCGGGCGCGCTCCTCAAACAAAGCGGCGAGGCGAAACATGGCGTCTGGGGTATTTTCAGGGTGAGCCTCGGACCCGCTGTACCGAGCGACGAACGCCTCGAGTCGACGAATGGCTTCATCACGGGCCTCGCGCAACGCCTTGCTTTCGATGCCGATCTCGCGGTCGAGCGCGCTGAGGACACGCTTCTTCTTTTCTCGGTAATGGTGCTGGATGATGCGCGTCATCGAGGCGCGGTAGTCGTGCGCATCCGACTCGTAGAGCTTGGCTTCGCGCTGCAACTCTTGAAGCGCCGCGATCTGAGACGCCGTGGGAGCTGGGGCCTTGGGGGCCCGGGCGCGCGGGGTCACGGCGGGCCCAATCACCGGCGCGGCGCTGCTGGCGGGCGCGACCGACGCACTCGACGCAGCCGACGCACTCGACGCCGCAGAAGCGATGGCAGGCGCATCCACTGCGCCACGGCTCACCGGTGCTGCCGAAGCCGCGGGTAGAGCGGTCGGCTGAGCAGGCTGCGACAAGGCCTGCGCGCCGACGAACAGCAACGCAAGTGCGCCCGTGACACGAACGATTCGCCGGCTTCCGGCCGAGTGGTCACTGACCATCTTTCGCCTCCTGCTCGGCGTCACCGCTGTCGTCGAGGACCTCATTCAATTCTTCCTGAAGGCGAGACTCCGTCCGCGCCTTTTCAACTTTGAGGCGACGCACGCGCGTCTGTTGCTCCTCGCGAACTTCCCAGGCTTCCTCGGTGATTCCGACGTCAGCCCTGAGGACGATGCTCCGAAGCCGATCGCGCACTTCAGTAAAGTTTCTGAGCGCCACTCCACCTACGGCGACTCGAGCTTCTTTATCGAGCGCTTCAAGCTCGAACCCGTATCGGACGACGTTTTGGGTTTCAGTTTGAACCACTTTGCGCAGAACCGAGACCTGCTGGGCCACGAGCTCGTTGAGGCGCTTCATGGAACCTTCAATCAAAGCCTCCGCATCGTCGGCCTTGCCGAGAAGTGTGGTCGCACGCGCCGCGTAGGCTGCGAGATCGGGTCCTCCATTTTTGGCATCCGAGAGCTTCACCTCACGCCACAAAGCAGCTGCGTATTCTTTTCGAGTCCGCTCGTCGTCGGAGAACCGCTTGTCCCCAAAACCAACCTGCAGCTTCGCCGCTTCGATCACCCGCCTCAATCCGAGAGCGCTCGCTTGATAGTTGGCAACCAGCGTTTTCTGCTCAGCGATGTCGCGACGATAAGACTCGAGGTCCTGCGGGCTGCGCACCACACCTTGCGTGGGTCCATCCGAAATCACGCGCTCGAGACCATTGATTGTCGCCTGCAAAGAATCGACCTCGAGTTCGACCCGTTTGAGCTCCTGCGACGCCTTGTTCCACTGACCCTTCTGCTGTACTTCGCGCTGTGCGAAGTCGGCAGCGGTCACCGGGATCTGCCCAAGACGCTTCTCGAGAGCCTTTCGCTTGGAGCGCGCGTCCGACAGGGGTGCGCTCAAGGTTGATTCGACACCTTCCAACCCTTGGCCGAGCTTCAACCGTGCAAGCCCGAGTGCATTGACGAGCCCACTGCCTCGTTCGGCTGCCGCGCGAAGACCAGGGACGGCCCGTATTTTATTCGGAGAAGTGAGCACCGCATTCAGGCGCTCGATGATCTCGTTCGATTCTTTGACAAGCCGCCGGCACAGGACAGCGTCTTCGATCACTGCAAAGGCAAGTGCCCCGTCTTCACCCTCACGCGCCCACTTAATCACCATCGTGGGCAGGGCACCGGGTCCGTCGAAAACCTCGAGTTGGTCTGAACTCAACATGTCGAAGTAGACGCTCGGGTCTTTCGTTGCGGCCATGAACCCGACGATGCGCGCCCGCATCGTGTCGTAGGTGCCGCGTACGCTTTCGTAAATTTTGCCAGACTTTCCGAACTCACCGGCGCGCAGCATGAGATCCGCGCGCAAGAGCGATGCTTCTGCCACGTCTTGGCTGTTCGGGTCGGCGATCGCGAGCACTTCGAGCGCCCGCTGCGCTCGGATGAAGTCACCGGTTTTCACGTAAACCCACGCGAGCTCGTAGAGCATCGTCCCGAACTCGGGCGACGTGCGGTCAACACGGTTATAGGCTTCGGCGGCTTCAGAATAACTTTCCGCCTCGTACTTCAGACGCCCCATGGCGAGCCACGCCATGTCGATGACATGGCGATGATCGGCGGTATCGGCCGGCAGCCGTGTGACCTCGCGAAAACGCTCGACAGCCTGATCATAGCGAGTGCCCGGTACCCCTCCCGCACTCGATTTGGGCGTGGCGGCCGCGTTGGGCTCGACCGCGGGAACCCGCAGCATCATCGCCACGCCAAAAAGATAACGCGCCTGGTGATAAAACGGGCTGTCAGGGGCCACGAGACGCAACGACGCATCGGCTGCGTCGAACTTGCCTTGGACGAGAAGCCCTTTGCCTTTCGCGTACGCAAGACCACTTGTGGCCTCACCGCCGAGTCCGCTCACGAGTCCAAAAACCTTGTCGAGGGAGGTAAAGTTACGCGTGCGCAGCGCGATATCGACGACGCGAATCGCGGCACGCTCGCGGTACGGAGCGAAGCGTGGGTCGGCGCCTTGCTCCAGGAACGTCATAAACACGCGCTGCGCGGCGAGCAATTGATTGGAGAGGAAGTAGGTTTCGCCGAGCATGTTCAAGGCATCCGGGTACACGGTCGGATGCGTTCGAAAGTCCTCCACGATCCCATTCAGGACGTCGGCCGCTCGTTCGTAATCCTTGACGCCCATTAGTAAAACAGCGTCCCCAATGCGCTGTTGGCCGCCGCGCGCGCCCAGCCGTCATTGCCGCCATCGTCGTCATCACCAGTGTCGCTCGGCGCAAAGAATCCGTGCGTTTCGGCCACCACGCGCCAGAACGGTGCCTGCGCCAGCAACCCATTGGTTTGGCGCGCGCAAAAC
>CANMZR010000030.1 GCA_947502375.1 Polyangiaceae bacterium | reverse complement strand
TGTAAGTCTTCTGAATCCTTGGCCGTTAAGCTGTCGCGGGGACCGGCACGTCGGTCTCGGGGACGTCCGTGCATCGTGTTTTTGCTTTGGCATTGCCTTTGCGAACAACGTCGTTGGGCAAAAAAAGCTCTCATTTGCTGAGTTTCTGGGGCCTTTGTCGGGTTTCGGGAATATCCCCGGCGGGTCGTGTGCTATGTTTGCATATGGTTTTGAGATTCGGAATCGTTCGGAGAGGACGCCAAGGCCCCTTGAACTCGATGCCGACAATAGCCAAGGTACTCGCATGGCAAGGGTCGACCCGAAACGGCGGCCACCTGCCCCCGGCGCTCTCACCTGAAAACAGCGGGCGCCCCGTACGAACGCATCCCTCGTCCAGCGCGCTCGCCTTGAGTTTGGCTGGAAAAATCCGGCACTCCCGTTTCGGCTTCTAGTGCTTGATTTCATTACGTTTTACTGCATCGAACTGGTCCAAAACCCACGAGTTCTTTCAACGCAGTTCTTACCGAGATGAAGAACATGATGACTATCCTCAACGACGTAGCCGCTCCCACCCTCGCTCTTCAAGGAAGCTTTGACGAACCGCGAACGCGCTCGAAGCAGAGCGACCCAGGCGTCGAGGCCTCGAGAGCCGCTCGAAAGCGCGCCACCGGAGAGGCGACACCGCCCCTGGCACCCTTTGCAAACTCAATGCGTCCTGGCTCCAGCACGGCCACCGACGGGGCCTCCCGCGACAAGCGTGGGATGGAGGTTGGGACTGCGGCGCTAGAGTCGAGTTCGGCGCTAGGGTCGCGTGGAGACCTGCGGATGGCGCCCGGTGACTCGATGCTCTCGCGGTACTTTCGCGACATGGCGGTCCACCCCGTTATGGGGCACCGCCAAGAGATTCAAGCCGCGTCGAACGTCGAAGATGCGGAGGCTGCTTACTGGATGGGTCTGCTCTCGTTCCAGAAGGCAGCGCCCAGTATTCTGCGAGCCCTCCGGGAAGATGCAACTGCCGACGCCGAGAAGGCACTCGATATGTCCGATATCGAAGTGGCGCTGACGCTTCTCGGGGAGGGTGCGGGCCGAGTGGGGGTGACGAAGGGTGCGCCACTCACGGGGAAAAAACTCGACCGTTATGTCGACCTCACGCTCAGCATTGCGCGAAAGGTGCAGCTCCCCGACACCGACCGACTCTGGGTGGCACGCGCCGCGCGCATCGCTCACGAGCTGGGCCGGCCGGCCGACGAAGTCAATGGCCGCGAGCACGTTGGCGGTGAGCCCATTGCGTTCGTGCCGCCGAACGCGAGCTACCGCGTCTACCTCGCCGAGCTGAGTGTGCTTGAAGCAAAGCAGCGTGCTGCAAAAAATTGCTTTGTGAAGGCCAACCTGCGCCTCGTGGTTTCGATCGCTCGCAGGTATAGCCGCGGCAAAATGCCACTCATCGACCTCATCCAGGAAGGCAACATCGGCTTGATGAAAGCCGTCGAGCGTTTCGACCATCGGCGCGGTTATCGTTTTTCGACCTATGCGTCCTGGTGGATCCGTCACTCGATCAACCGCGCCCTCGCCGACAAGGGTCGAGCCGTGCGCATCCCTGTGCACATGCTCGACACGTACAACCGCGTCGCCCGTGCGACCCAGGCTTCGATGGCCCGCATAGGTCGAGAGCCGACCTTACCGGAGCTCGAGAAGGCAACGGGCGTCGGCCGCGAAAAGCTCGACAAGGTGCGGTCCTTTAGCGCGGATGCGCCGTTCTCGCTCGACCGTCCCGTCGGCGATGAAGACGGTCGAAGATTTGTCGACTTTCTGGAGGAGGAAGACTCCCTTTCACCTTACGAATCGCTCGAAAACGACTCATGGGGTGCCGAAGTGCAGCGCTTGCTCACGCAGCTCTCGCCAATCGAGTCCAACATCATTCGCTGGCGCTTCGGCCTCAACAACGAGTCGGAGCTAACGCTGAAACAAATCGGCGAGAAATACCAATTGTCGCGAGAACGCATTCGGCAACTTCAGGAGCAAGCGCTCGTAAAAATGCGCCGCCAGATGCGCGACTTCAGCTAGTTCGACGATGAAGGCAGGGGTGCCAACCACGACCAAGTCGGTCCCACGCAGGCCATCCGTATCGAGTCGGCGCACCAGCTCAGCCTGCCGGTTGGGTCAGCCTGCCGGTTCGGGGGGAACGGGGGCCGTCGAGGCCGCTTCACTCACGGCTTCTGGCAGCCGTACTTCCCATTGTATCGAGCGAGGCCGGTCCGCAAGGCATCGGCGATGGCCAGCCGCGGCAACCACACGTCCGCGTCAGCCGTGACGGCATTCGCCTGAAGCGGTAGCCCAAGCATGCTCCGGAGCGCATTCGCCCCGTTGTTGGCAGCTTTGGCCTTGGCGTCCACGGCCGCGCGGTTGAGCTCGACCCGGCCCGCGTAGAGGTTCGCAAAGCTTGCGCCCACCGGGACCTTCAGTTCCGCGGAAACATTCCCCGTCGAGTCTTTGAGCTCGTTCGCTTCGTTCCCGAAGTTCGACACGGCCACGTTGGTCTCAAACTCGCGGTAGTCGTAGAGCCGGTTTCCCGTGAAGAGGTTGTCCTTCAGGATAACCCCGGCCGCCTTTTTCACGTTATCGACGCCACCATAGTCTCCGAAGGCGAAGACATTGTTGGTAGCCGTGAGGCTCACCTCCTGATCCAGTTTGAGAGCGTTACCGCCGTAGGTGGCAATGGGGTCGTGCTTCCAGGAAAAAAGCACGGTGTTGTTCTCAATAACGAAGCGGGTCAGTCCTTTGTTATCCCTCGGCTTCCACTTCGTCTGGGCAAAAATACCCTCACCCGTGTTGTTGATCACCAGGTTGTTTTTGATGGTGATGAGCCCGCCCTCATGGCCGGACGCCGAGATTGCGCCGCCTGTAGGAGCCGTGTTCATGACCACATTGTTGACGATGGAGGCCTGGCAACTGCGGGGCAGCTCGAGTTTGAGCGCCCCCGATTCAGGCGTCGCATTCAAATTGAGGCGTGCGTTCGCGGAGCGACTGATGACTCGCTCGGCGGCATCGCGGTATTGATTCCGCGGACCGTTGTCGAAGACGATGCCATCCACGGCCATCGCTCCGCAGTTTCGGGGCGTCATGATCAGCCGGTATTGCGTTGCGGCATTGAAAGTGTTGACGCCAGCAAACACCGTTTGGTGCGCGCCCCATGGATCCCGCTTGGCGAAGTCGTCCGACCAACCCCCAACGACGCGGACCGCGACATCGAGGCGCTCACTTCCCGACTCGCCGTTACCCACGTAGACGCCTTCGGCGATGTTGACCAAGTCCCCGTCCTTCAGCTTGGATGCGAGGTGACTGAGTTCTTTCGCTGGTTTTTCTTTCGTCCCGTCCTTTCCGTTGCCGCGAGCCGCGCTGACGAAATACTCTTCAGCAAGGGCGACGGAGGGCACGAAGAACGACCCAAGAAAAGCCGAAGCCAGAAACCCTCGGAGGACCTTCGCGCGCATCAAAAAAACCATGAGCGCGAGGTATCCCGGCTCATCCGCTCGGTCAATCCGGGAGCATCAAAGCAGCGGGTAGCCTGGCCGCCGCAGTCGCCGCGGCAACCACCTCATCGATCGGCTGACGCAGCGCCACCGCCGCGTCGATGACGTCATTGACCAAAAACGAGAAGGCCATCGCAGGGCGGGCGTCGCTGCCCAACACATACCCAGAAAGCGCACTCACCGTTCGGAGCGAGCCCGTCTTGGCACGGATGGTTCGAAGCTGCGCAAACGGCTCGAAGCGATTGCGCAGGGTTCCATCGACACCGCCGATGGCGAGCTGCGCTAAAAATTCAGGACCGATCGACGGATCGCTGGCCGCGGCTGCGAGCAAGGAAGTGATGAACCCCGCCGACATTCGATCGGCGTCGAACAACCCTGAGCCATTTTCGAGCTTCAACCCATGCGCGTCGAGATGAGCCTCCGCCAGCAACTCGAAGATCCGCATGCGCGCCGCCTCGAAGCTCGCAGGGCCACTTTTGGCACCGAGTCCTTTGAAGATCATCTCAGCGTAAAAGTTGTCGCTATGTTTGCCGAGCGCATGGAGCAATTGACCAAGCGGTGCTGAGCGATGCGAGGCGAGCAACTCGGCCCGAACGGGATGCCCGCGACGGACCTTGCCGTGGACCTCGAGCCCCATATCGCGGCACGCGTCCGCAAGGGCATCCCCGGCGAGCCAAGTCGGATCTGCGACGCGACGCCAGATGCTCAACGGCAACGAGCCGGCCGGAATGCTGCCACTTATCTGCCCAGACAGCCGCCCGTTCTTTTGGGGCGACATCTCAAGTTGCACGGTTTCGACCTGCGTTGCGACGCTCGTGCCGACCGTTCCAACGAGGTCCACGACGCTGGGAGGCACGGCACGGATGCGAGCGGCCGCGCCGGGGCTTCCAGGGAAAATACTGACTTGAACGGTGTTTCCGTCCACCGCGATGGCCGACACGGGAGCCCGGAAGCTCGCCCATTCGTCGGGCTGTTGCTCAAATGCTGGAGGCTCTTGACGGTCGTCAAAGCGGCTTTGATCGACGACGATGTCACCGATCATCTTCACGCCCCGAAGGCGCAGCTCCGCCACCATCGCGTAAAGGTGTTGGTGCTCGAGACTCGGATCGCCGTCACCCGTTAAAAGAAGCGTCTCCACGCGGTCTTCGCGAATCGTTCCATAGAGTCCAGTGAGGTAACGATGCTGGGGGCCGAGCGCTTGCAAAGCAGCCCAAGCCGTCAGCAGCTTCGCGTTGGAGGCGGGGTTCATCGGAACGGCCGCATCTTTGGCTACCACCGTGTTTCCGTTGCGAAGATCGACAATCGACATGCCGATGCTCCCTCCGCAGTGACGCGCCAGATTGTAAAGATTCACAACCGCTTCGGTCATTGGAACGTCGTAGGGCGCAGGGATCCCGACCGGATTGGCCGTGCTGGTCGCAGAATTCGACGCAGTCCCTCGGCTACGCGTGGCCTTCGGCGACTCGGCCCGGGCGTGCCTGAGCGACGAGCTTGCGAGGCCCACCATGCCGCACAGGGCCACCAGGACAAGCGTTCGCTTGGCAGCCTTTGACGTCATTTCTGTGCCTTTCATCGGTCCTTTGGCGGCGGGACAACTCGTTCGGACGCGCTGTGGGTTGTTCGTGCTCCCGTGTTGCGGTAACGGTAAACCCTATGATGGGCAAACCACGGCACGCTTGGCTAATCGCTCTGATTGTTGCTGGCTGCAACGATTCGATGCACGCGAACAACCCATCCTCGGACGCCGCCGCTAGCGGAGCTTCGTCCGTACCCGAAAACTCGACGCCCGTGACGCCCTCGAAGTCGACGCCCACGAGCGCGCCCGAAGGGGCCGCGGCGGCCGTCGAAGAAGATCCCTCGGGGTTCGATCCGGAGATGGTTCGGATCGTCAGTGCGCGCGGCCAACGGCAGGCCGTACAATGTCCGAGCGTCGCTAAGGACACGCCCGTCGGGGAAGGGGAAATAGAGCTCGTGATCGATGGGCGAACCGGAAAAATCACCGACGTGAACCTGGGAACGACGTTCACGGCCGGTTCGGCGAGTGGGCAGACGTGCTTGAGGAACGCATTCATCGGCCAGATTGTCACCCCGTTCAAGGGGACAAAAACGGTAACTTTCCTGCTGAAAGTGCCGCCGGCTGAAGCGCCGACGCCGGCAGCGACGCCGAACGCGAAAAAAGACGGAAAGAAAAAGCCATGACGGCTCGTGCGTTGGCCGTCACGTTGCTGCTCGTGAGCACGTCAGGCGCAAGCGCGGCAACCGCGGCCGATAGCGCAGCGACGCCCGAGCCGCCCGCTGCCGTTGCGAGCCCGACCGCTGTCACCCTGGAACGCCATCCACCATCCACGGTTCGCACTTCAATCCTCCTCGCGGGGCTCGGATTCACGGCCGCGGCTTACGGGATCACCGCGCTGACGAGCTACGGCTTTCCTTCGGCCCCGAATGCCCAAGAGCTGCGGCTCCCCGTCATCGGACCGTGGCTCGCACTCGCCACCAACCGCTGTCCGGCAGAAGAACCCGACTGCGGCGCAATCGTCTACGGGCGCGGCATTCTCGAAGTCCTGAGTGGGCTCGCACAGCTCGGCGGGCTCGCTATCGCGACCGAAAGCCTGTTCTTGACCACCGAAACGCCGAGCACACAACCGGCGGCCGTGAGCTTTTCGGTGCGCCCTTCGGTCACGCCGTCCCTCGCGGGCTTTTCCGTCGTCGGGACGTTCTAGCCAACACGCCACGCCGCGCTCGCCGGCACGGTGCTGGCCCAACCTTCGAGCGCCAGCTCACCGGGCAACTCGACGTGAACGCGTTCCCCTGCGACAACCTCGATGCGCGCCCCGCGAGCCGCGCCGAGACCAACCACGTCACCTGCACGAAGGGCCACGTGGTGGCTCAAAAAGGCCAGCGACTCGGCCACGTTAAAAACGCGCGCGTCAAGCGAATCACTGACTAAACGCGCCTCGCGATGGCGAATCACAAGCCGCTTCCCGAGCACGGCTTCGAGCGACGGAGCCAACACCAACGCCGCCCCGAGGTGCGCCGCGGGGCGTGGCCCAGGGGCCCCCCACTCCATCCCCAACGACCATTGCAGGAGCAGCGTCCAGCCGAGGACCGCGCGCAGCGCCTCGACCGGTGACACCGCCTCGAGGTCCTCCCCGAGCACGACAGCAAGCCCGGCCGAGGCCATCGCGACTTGCCCACGCAACCCCACCGGTTGACCGTCCCCAACGAGCCCCCGAGCGTCGCGGTGCTCGTACTGCGGCTCCTCGGCGCGGTGGTCAGCCGACGCGAGCTGCACGTACGCGCTTCGCGACGGCTCACAAGGCGGCAAGGGGAAAAACTCCGTTTCCAAAATTCGAGCCTCCGTCGGACGGCGCCCCGTCAAAAGACGGCCGTAAAGCTCGCTCAACCCGGCACCCCGCGCCGAAATGACGCGCGAAAAGAAGTCTCCGCCGAACTCGGCTCCGGCACTCGCGGCGTCGAGCTTCGCCACATCGTAGAGCGCCCCGTCGCATCGCAACGCGGTCACCGGGGTCGCGAATTCGGGAATACGCCCGCGTGCGATCTTCACGAATGCGATCCTTCGCACGCCACGACGCCCGTGCAAACGCTGAATGAACGCCGACTCAAAGACTTTGATGTTGACTCAGATGAGCCACATGCCTACTTCGCGCCCGAGTGACTAGCCAACCTCCTTCCAATGGCCCGTCCACGAACCGGCGGACGAAGTTCATCTTCGTCACGGGTGGCGTGGTCTCGTCCATCGGCAAAGGCCTGGCCGCGGCATCGATAGGCGCGTTGATGGAAGCGCGGGGCCTGAAGGTCACGAACATCAAGCTCGACCCCTACATCAACGTGGACCCAGGAACGATGTCGCCGTACCAGCACGGCGAAGTGTTCGTGACCGATGACGGCGCCGAAACGGACCTTGACCTCGGTCACTACGAGCGCTTCACCAGCGCTCGACTCACCCGCGAAAACAACTTCACCACCGGAAAAATTTACGAAACCGTCATCTCGAAGGAGCGACGGGGCGAGTACCTCGGCGCGACGGTCCAGGTGATCCCGCACGTCACGAACGAGATCAAACAGCGGGTCGTCCAGGCGGCCGAGGCCGTCGACGTCGCGATCGTCGAGATAGGCGGAACCGTGGGCGACATCGAGTCGCTGCCGTTCCTCGAAGCCATCCGGCAGCTGAAGATCGAAGCCGGCCCGCAGAACGCGGTTAGCGTTCACGTCACCCTCGTCCCGTACATTCCGACAGCGGGCGAGCTGAAGACGAAACCGACGCAGCACTCGGTTCAAAAGATGCGTGAAATCGGCATCCAGCCAGACATGCTTCTGTGCCGTTGCGATAGGGAATTGTCGACTTCGATGAAGGAGAAGATCTCGCTCTTCTCCAACGTGAGGGTGGACAATGTCATCAGCGCACCGGACGTCGAATGCATCTACGAGTTGCCCCTTGCCCTCCATTCAGAGGGCATCGACGACGCGCTCGTCGACATGCTCAACATCTGGTCACGGCAACCGGACTTATCGAACTGGCACCGGATCGTCGAGCGCTTCAAGGCGCCGACGGCCGGCGTGGTTCGAATCGGCGTGGTAGGAAAATATGTGCATTTGCGTGACTCCTACAAGTCGCTGCACGAAGCGTTGATCCACGGCGGCCTCGACCACAGCGCTCGCGTGGTGCTCGAGTACGTCGACTCCGAAGTGATCGAGCGTGAAGGCACGGGGGTGCTCGATGAGCTCGACGCCATTCTCGTGCCGGGCGGCTTCGGCGATCGAGGAGCCGAGGGAAAGATCATGGCGATCCGCTTCGCTCGGGAGAACAAGGTTCCGTTCTTCGGCATCTGTCTCGGGCTGCAGCTTGCGGTCGTCGAGTACGCGCGCAATGTTTGCAAAATCCCTCGGGCCAACTCGCGCGAGTTCGATAAAGACGGCGAGCACTGCGTGATCGACCTGATGCCAGACCAGCATGGAGTCGTCGACAAGGGCGGGACGATGCGGCTCGGCGCGTACCCCTGCGTCCTTGACAAGGGCTCGCTCGCGGAGTCCGTCTACGGCTCGACGCGCATCAGCGAGCGGCACCGGCACCGCTATGAGGTCTCGAATGTTTACCGCGACCAACTGGTCGAAGCAGGCCTTTGGTTGAGCGGCTTGTCACCGGACCGACGCCTTGTCGAGATGGTCGAGTTGAAGGACCACCCGCACTTTGTCGGCTGCCAGTTCCATCCCGAGTTCAAGAGCCGTCCGCTGAAGGCCCACCCGCTCTTCGCGCGGTTTGTTCACGCGGCCATCGCGTGCCGCAAGTCTCGCGAAAAAAACTAGTGGAATGAATTTTGGAGCCGCTATTCTTGGATGCCGTGACGCTCGAGACGGCGGTAGAACGTACGTCGGGGAATGCCTAAAAGCCGCGCCGCTTCCGAACGGTTCCAGTTGCACTTTTGGAGCGCTTCGAGGATCTGAGCACGCTCGACTGCGGTGAACTCGACGGCCGACTCGGGCGCCCGAGCGGCAACGCTCAGCCCTTCCCGCCGACCCGCCACGACACCCTCGCCGCGTTCTTGCGTTGCCGATGCCGCCACGAACAGGGGGCCAGCCGCGACGGGCAACTGGAAGTCCGCCGCCCCAAGTTCTTCTTCGTCACTGATAATCCATGCGTTCAGGAGGACATTTTCGAGCTGCCGAACGTTGCCGGGCCATGGATACGCCTGAAGGAGCCGCAACGCCTCACGACTGACCGTGCGCCGCTCGCGCCGATAACGCCCGGCGAAAATCCCCAGAAAATAATCGACGAGCAGCGGGACATCCTCAGGGCGCTCCCGCAACGCAGGCAGTCGCAACTCGACCACGTTCAAGCGATAAAAGAGATCCTCACGGAACGTACCGCGTTCCACCATCTCTGCGAGATTGCGATGGGTCGCCGCGATCACGCGAACGTCCACACGCTCCTCTTTCGTCCCGCCCACCGGCCGTACGACGCCCTCCTGCAAGACTCGCAACAGGCCGGCCTGCATTTTTGGTGGCATCTCGCCAATTTCATCGAGCAGCAGCGTGCCACCGTCAAGCTCACGAAAAAGCCCCTTTTTATCGCGTTCCGCTCCCGTAAACGCCCCCTTTTCATGGCCGAATAGCTCACTCTCGAGCAGGTGCTCGGGGATCGCCGCGCAATTCACTCCAACGAATTTCTGCTTCGAGCGAACGCCGGCCCCGTGAATCGTCCGAGCGATAACCTCTTTACCGGTGCCACTCTCGCCGGTGAGGAGCACCGGCACATCGGCATCTTTAAGCCGATCGATCACCGAATAAACGCGCCGCATCGCGACACTCGTCCCAACGATTCCACCGTAGCCGAAGTGGCTTCGCAACGCCGCGCGTGCGGTCCGTAGCGAGCGCTTCGCCTCGTCGAGTTGCTCGGTGCGGCGATCCAACACTTCCTCGAGCTTGGCACGCACGAGCAGAAGCTCACGGTTCGAGGCCTCGAGCGCGGCGGCGTGCTCGCGATTCTCGCCGATGAGGCGAGCGGCCTCAATCGCGATGGCCGCCTGCTCCGCAAGGGCCACCAACATCGTAAGTTCGGTCCCGAACACCACACCCGCGCGGAGTCTCGTCTCAACATAAAGCGCGCCTATCGTCCCGCCCTGCCGCGCCCGTATCGGCACACAAGCTACCGACCGAAGTCGTAAATTGTGCACGGAAACCACGTCGGCGACCCGCTCATCGCTCGGCGCATCGACCGCCAGAAAAAAGACGCCCGAGGAGATCACTTGCTCGGCAATCGAACGGGAAAACAGCGCGTGGACATCTTCTCCGGACGCGCCACGTGCGGCATGGACGCTCAGATCGGAGGCGGCCTTGCGACTGCGCAGGAGCACGAACCCGCACTCCGCGTTCAAGAGGGTGATGGCGCGATCGGTGACGCGCTCGAGCAGCCGGCTCAAATCGTACTCGCCTGCAAGCTCTCGGTTTATTTCGAGCAGCAGTACGAGCTGATCGCTGCGTGGCAACGAGAACAACTCGGTTTGCGCTGAGCTCACTTCCGAAGAGGCGGCCCCGAGCGACGTCGCACGGTGGACGTTCAGGCCGGCGAACGGCCGATTCACGCTGTCGCCGTCGGCCAGTCGGCGAAACGCGCGGCGTCGAGGATCGCTCCAAAAAACTTCACGCAGGTCAGGGGGCAACGGTGCGGCGATAGCGTCGATGCAAGCGCTCGCAAGCTGCCGGTCCCGCGCTTCCTCGGCGGAATGACCCATGGACCCATGCAGCTCCGCGCGAGCGACGAGGGCGCGCCAGAGCCAGTCGCGCTGACCACTGGTCTCAGCGACGCTGACGGCTTCATCGAAAGCGGAGCACGCATCCGTTAGTCGATTCGTAAACACCGCAACCTTGCCCCGCGCGAAGGCCGCAAGCGGTCGATGCGGCCCCGAATCGCCGAGCATGGCTTCGGCGGCGAAGAGAGCACCTTGAAGGCTCAGGGCGTCGAGCGACTTCGCACGGCAAGCGATGAGCACGCGCTCAAAGAGGGCCTCTGCGGCATCGCTCGAGCGACCGAGTTGCTCGTAAGCCGCGGCACACGCAGCGCACTTATCGAGAGCCGCCTCGAAGCTGTCCACAAGCGTGAAGCTCTCCGCCTCCAACGCCAAAAGCTGCGCCCGCGCTATCGATGAAAGTGAGTTTCGCTCTTTCGCGAGCGTATCCAACGAGGCCTCTGCGCGCGCCCGCCTGCCCAGATACAGGTCCATGCTCGCGAGATTGAGCAGCGCTTGCCGGACGGTCGACACGCGACCGCTGCGACGCCCCATGTCCACCGCGGCCTCGAGATGCTCGAGCGCGGTGCCAAAATCTCCTCGCGTGTGCGCAATCGTCGCAAGATTGAGCCGCGTCGTCGCGATGTGACCGGCGTCGCCCGCCGTCTGCGCATGCTCCAAGGCCTCCGCGTGCGCGGCCTCCGCATCGTTCAATCGCTCACTGCGCTGTAGTGCAAACGCAAGCGAACCGAGGGCAATGGCGAGCACCCGCGGGTCCCGGAAACTTCGCGCAAGCGATACACATTTCTCAAGCGTATCCGTGGCAGCGGCGTGGCGACCCGAAAAGCTTGAAGAAAGCCCCGTGACGGCCAGTGCGTCCACACAAAACTCAAGCGAACCCGTCGCCGAAAAGTCTTCGATCGAGGCGTCGATATGGGTACCGAGGCTCGCGAGAGCGCGGCTGCAATTCGCGCTCGCCTCGTCATAGTCACCCACTCTCAGGTGGGCCCGGGCACGCTGGAGACACCAAGCAACGACATCCCCACGCTCGGCTTCGGCGAGCAACGACTCGCTGGCGGCGAGGGCCATGAGTGCGGCCTTTGGATCGCCGCGCCCGGTCGCGACCTTCGCCCGCGCGACAGCGAGCGAGACGGAAACGTCCTTATCGTAAAGCGCCAGGTAATCGGCCGCCACGTCGATACGGCCTCGGTCCAACAGCCGATGAATCTCGGTGAGTTGAATCCGCACCCAAACGGGAACGGGAGCGTCATCGAGCGCGGAGTCCAGGTCATCGAGCGAGACAATCGCGCGCGCTTCGAGTCGCTCGATAAGCGCGCGAAGTGGCCCCGGATAACAGGCGCTTCGCGTCAGCAACTGTTCGACCAGGGCATCAGCCAAGGAGGGCATAAACCGCCGTACGAGATTCCTGGCGTAGCGAGGTTCGAGCGGCAACATCTCAAACCAGCCGAAGGTGCGTGCGGTCAGCAGAGTGTCTCTACCAACCTCATGACCGACCACGGCCACCAGCCGCGCTCCCCCGGCGCGAAGTCCATCCATTCGAGCGAAATCACTGGCAGAAAGAGCGGTAGCCTCATCGACAAGGAGCACGAGGTCCTCAAGATTTTTGGGCACCATCGACGGGTCGAGCGCGAGTGCAACCCGTTGCGGTTCAGCCGCCTCGACAAAGATAACGGACGCGCCGGCGACACCGAGGGCCCATGCGATGCGACGGAGCAAGGTCGTGCGTCCCGAGCCCTTCGGACCTCCGAGGAGTAAGCCACTCTGCGGACCCAGGTCTTGTATCTTCTGAAGCAAATCCGCAAACAGAGCATCCTGCCCGACGACCGACCAACTGCGTCGTCGCCCTCGCCCACCGTTACCGAGGGCGCTTGACTCTGGCTCGACCGGGGCGACCATTTGCATTGCACTGCGGAGTGCCTCGGCGAACTCATCGACGCTCGGGTATCGGTCGGATGACGTGCTCTTGGTGGCGCACGCGATGACCGCTCCGACCGCGAGTCGTTCACGGGCCGTGAGACGCGCCCCCCCCGTCTCGATGATGTCGGCAAGGCTCACTCCGAGGGCAAAGACCTCGCCTTGGGCCGTCAGCGGCTCACCTCGGAAAAGCTCGGGCGCCGCGTAATGCGGGGTAAGTCCAATCGGATGCGTGCCACCGTCGCGCCAGGGCGCAGCCAACCCGAGATCGACGAGTGTCGCGGTTCCGTCAGGCCCGACAATGATGTTCGCGGGCTTGATGTCCCCGTGGAAAAGAAGGGCACGATGGAGTGTCGTCAACAGGTCCGCCGCCTGCAGGAGGGCGCTTACGCAGAGTCGCACATCCTCATCGACAAGAATGCGCTCCGCCAAGCTCGTTCCAACCACCAACTCGCGCACGAGATAGACCCGCTGAGTTGCAGGAACGCGCCCAAAGTGAAGCACGCGCGGCACACCGAGGCCCTCCATCCCGGAGAGTGCCGTCGCCTCGCGAACGAGCGCCATGATTTCGCTTTCGGGGGCGTTTTCGCGCAGTAGCTTCAACGCGACAAGCTGCTGCGTCACGCGGTCCCGAGCCGCCCAGACCGCACCACTTCCCCCTTCGCCCAGGTGTTCGACGGGCTCGTAACGCGCAGGAAAATTCGGGTCAGCAAGCGTCACGTGGGGTCCCGAGATTGATTGCGGCTTCGACGCGCGGAAGTGTACAACAGCCGCTCACTTCAGTGAGCAAATTTGCGAGTGGTCCGCGGGGGTGGATCGACTTTACGTTGGGAGCGCACGGATGATCTTGAACAGCACGGCCGTTGAACAAACGATTGACGGAAAGCGGCGGGGCCGGTTCATCAAAGACATCGTGCTCTCGCGTCCAGCAGGCTCGCCCGCCTTGCCCCGAGATCACGACATCGACGAAGCTGAGGACGACGAGGATTCGCCCCTTTTGGCGGACCAGGACGGAATGCCGCCGGTCGGTGGTTATGCGCCCGAGCGCAGTCCCGTCCCGCTCGCAATGGTTCGAAAAAGGTTAGCCAAACCCGGCCTCGACAGCACCGCCGCCGAGTCGACGAAGGCCGCCGTCTTGTTGATCCATGGCTACGGGCAGAACCGCTACGTGTGGCATTTGCCAGACAGGAGCTTCTCCAATTTTCTAGCCGCAGAGGGATTTGACGTCTTCAACCTCGACTTGCGCGGCCACGGGCGCTCGCGGCATCTGGGAGCCCGGCCACCACGCGATCTCGTGGACTACGTGCGCGAGGATCTGCCGGCCGCCCTCGCCGAAGTGCAGCGGATCTCGGGTCGTCCGCGCGTGTTCTTGGTCGGGCATTCGTTAGGCGGTCTCATCAGCTACGCGGCAGCACCCTCCCTGATGGACCAAATAGCGGGGCTAGTCACGCTCGGAAGCCCGTATCACTTCACGCGCGGCTCCCGCTTTTTATCGATGTTTGGCAACGCGCTGCTCGCGCTCGACCGACGGCTCCCGCTCGGCGATGGTCTGCCACTGAAGGACGCCGCGGAGGTGCTGCGAATCGCACGCGTGTTCATTGAAAGCCCGCTCTTTCCCTTGCCCATTCGAGGACACCACCCGGGCGCCATCGAGCCCAAGATTCTTGGGCAGCACATGTCGTTGGCGATGGACCGTGGCAGCGTCGCTGTGATGCGAAACCTGTTTCTCCGTGCGGCCCATGCGCGTGCGAGCGGCCATCGACTCGGTGTGCTTTACGGATTCGCCGCGGCGTTTGAGGCCCTGAAACTGCCCTTGCTCGTCATTGCAGGGAGCGAAGATGATCTCGCCCCGCCCGAGGCCGTCCGACCGGCCTACGAACGCTCCGCTTCGCCCGACAAGACCTACCGAGTGTTTCCGAACGGCCACATTGACATCGTCGTCGGTCGCGACGCTCCGACCACCATCTGGCCTATGATCGCCACCTGGATGCAGGCCCGCGCACCTGAAGGCGTTTGAGCACGAGACCTCACTGCAACGTTTGGAGCAAAAAAAACGATGAGCATCAAAGACAAATTCATGAGCGAAGGGCTCAAGCTCGCAAGCCATCCGGCCATTTCCGGGCTGCTGAAGGACGAGCGCTTCCTGAAGCTCGTGATGGCGGCCCTCAGCGTCCCTGGAAAACTGACCGAGTTGAGTGAAGACCAGCGCGCGAATGCCCTACGGTTCTTGGGCGCAGCATCCCAGCGCGAGATCGACGACTTAAAGCGTGCCGTGCGCTCGCTCGAGGAAGAAGTAAGTCGCCTCCGGGGGCGTTGATACGTGGCCCCGCGCCCGACCCACGTGCATGGCCCGCGCAGGTTGCCGTCACTTGACGTCGCCGCGAGCATAAATACTCGCGACGTAATCGAGCACGTCCCGGGCGGAGACTTCGTTGTAACCGAAGTACTTCATCAACCGAGACTTGATGATGTCGATCTTCTCTTGCGTCTCCTTGTCGATGACGTTCGAGACGAGCGTCTGAAGCTTGATCGAGTCCTTCTGGTCCTCAAAGAGCTTCAGCTCGAGCGCGCGCCGCAGCCGGTCATTCGTGTGCCACTCGAAGCGCTTTCCTTCGACGGCGAGAGCTCCGATGTAGTTCATGATCTCGCGTCGGAAATCATCTTTCCGGTTTTCCGGTATGTCGATTTTCTCCTCGACGGAGCGCATCAAGCGCTCATCGGGCGCCACATCCTGTCCCGTAAAACGGTCCTTCACCTTTTCACGCAAGGTGAAAGCTTTCACGCTGTCGATGTAGTTCGCCGCGAGCTTCTGGATGGCCTCTTCATCCGCACTGATGGCCCGTTGCACCTCGTTTTTGACGACGTCCTCGTACTCCGCCTTCACCATCGCGATGCACTCGCGGTACCGCTTCTTCTGCTCCTCGTCCACGATGAGCGAATGGTGGCGTAAGCCCTTATCAAGCTCGTTCAACACCATGAACGGGTTGATGGTTCCCTGGCCCGACTCGTTCACGAGTGCGTTCGAGATCTTGTCCTGGACGTAACGCGGACTGATGCCTTCGAGACCTTCTCGGTGCGTCTCTTTACGCAGCTCCTTGACGGTATCCTGGGTGTAACCCGGCAAGACTTTCCCATCGTAAAGCTTCATCTTTTGGATGAGCTGAAGGTTGTGTTTTTTGGGATCTTCGAGCCGGGTGAGAACCGCCCACATCGCCGCCACTTCGAGAGTGTGAGGAGCGATGTGCTTGCCTTGGATTTTTCGCGCGTTGAAATCCTTCGCGTAAATTCGCACCTCCTCGGACACCTTCGTGATGTACGGGATATCGATTTTGATCGTCCGGTCCCGCAGCGCTTCCATGAACTCGTTGTTCAGGAGCTTCTTGTACTCGGCCTCGTTCGTGTGACCGATGATGACTTCATCGATGTCCGTTTGTGCGAACTTCTTTGGCTTTATTTTGTGCTCCTGCGTGGCGCCGAGGAGGTCGTAAAGGAAGGCCACATCGAGCTTCAACACCTCGATGAACTCGAGGATCCCGCGGTTCGCGATGTTGAATTCACCGTCAAAATTGAAGGCCCGCGGATCGGAGTCCGAACCGTAAATGGCGATCTTTCGATAGTTGATGTCACCCGTCAGCTCGGTCGAGTCTTGGTTCTTCTCGTCCTTCGGTTGAAACGTGCCGATGCCAACGCGGTTCTGCTCACTCATCACGAGCCGCCGAACGCGAACGTGCTGGTTGACCACGCGTGACCAGTCGCCTTCGTAGCGTTTCATCAGCTTCGAGAAGATGAAGCGGCAGGCGGGGTTCAGGTCGCCCTTGACCACTACCTGAAAGTGCTCGTTGTCGAGTCCGAGCTCCACGATCGCGCGCTCACGCCACTCGGCCGGGATAAGGCGCAGTGGCTCCTCATTCATGGGGCTCGGAAACAGCGCTGCCTCGGAGCCGCTCATCCCGATGCCTTCGAGATCGACCCAATCGTAGGTGTAAAGTGCCCCGTCTTGCGTCCGCGAATAGTGCTCCAGGCCCTTCTTCAGGAGCCGTGCGATGGTCGATTTCGATGACCCGACCGGACCGTGCAGGAGAATGATTCGCCGCTCGGGTCCAAAGCCTTTGGCCGCGGCCTTGAGCACGCTGACGAGCCGCATCAAGGGGATATCAAGACCGAAGACCGCGTCTTTTCCGCCGTCGAGCTCGTCGCGAAAGAAATTGTAGCGGACGAGCTTCTTCTTCGAATCGGTGTACTCCTCGGTGCCGTAGCGGATGATCATGTCGTAGACGCGCTGATACGCGTTGCGCGTCACCTCGGGGTGCTCTCTCACCAGCTGCAGGTACTGCTCGAACGAGCCTTCCCAGTTGAGGTCACGGTAGAGGGTCAGATCTTGCAGTGCGCCGATCTTGTCGACCATCGAGATTGCCATCGCGGGTGCCGTCTCTCTGCTCACTTACGAGCGCTTGCGTCGCCCGTAAGACACGAGCCACACCATCCGTCCAGGCTACACCCCGGCGGAAGGTGGTGCATAGGCCGCAGAGGCCTTCAGGAAAACCTGCCAGGACAACTTGGCTTCATCGGCTGGTCCACGCAGTCCGGACGCACACTCGAAGGCGACCTCGGAGGCGTGCTCGGCAGGTGCGAGCCTTGGACGCCCGAGGGGTCATGGCGTATGTGCGAAGCGAGGCACCGTTGACCCCTTCGCCGCTTCGTCCGATCGTCGGCGTGCTGTTGCTCGTCGGGGTCACCACGCTCGCCGTAGGCACGACGGTTCGGGGACTCGTCGGTCGGGAACTCGCGACGCCGAGAACGAATTCAGCGTCGGAACGAACCGCGCGAAGACCGCTCGAAGTGCTACCGGGTGAGATCGACGAAGTCCTCGCAGAGCTCGATACACGGATCGCTCTTACCGGCGGCATTGTGGCATGCGTCGCCATCGCTTGGACGATGCTCGCGTTTCGACGAGCACCGCGCGAGGCGGTGGCGGCTCGGGGGACGCCTCCCGGAGCCGTCGCAGGTCAACTCGTGACGCCGGCGAGCGACCCGATTGCGGAACTCACGATGATGCGGCTTCGGCTCGCAAGAACGGAGCGAATTGCCGCTCGGCGCGAAGTCGCAAAACAGGTCGCACACGAGATCAAAAACCCTTTGGCGCCGATCCGCGCAGCCATGGAGACGCTTCGGCGTCTGAAAGCGCGCGACGCTCCTGAGTTCGATGGCTATTTCGATGAAGCGACGAAGACCGTGTTGACGGAGGTCCGGCGGATAGCGTCGATTGTGAGCGAATTCTCGAAGTTCGCACGAATGCCACCGCCTCGATTCGCCCCCGTCGATATCGGCGAGATCTTGGCCTCGGTGGCTGCGTTGCAGCGGGCGCCCGAGCTCGCGGATGGACAGCGCATCACCGTCTCCTTGGCGGTGACACCGAGCATCCTCGCGGATGCCGACCAGCTCACTCAAGTTTTTACAAATCTCGTGCAAAACGGACTCGAGGCCGCCGCCTCAGGGACCGCCCCGGCGCGCGTCTGGATCGAACTCAGCGCCCCGAGCCGCCATGAAGTGTGCGTCCGAATTCGCGACAACGGGCCAGGTATCGAGCCGTCGATTCAAAGCCGCCTTTTCGAACCATCCGTCACCACCAAGCGAGACGGCACGGGGCTTGGTCTCACCATCGTCCAGACGATCGTTCATGAGCATGGAGGCGAAGTGCGTCACGATCCAGACGCCGTGGCTGGAACGACTTTTGAGGTCACGTTGCCGGTCGCCGGACCGCCCCTGCTCACAAGCGCCCCGGCAATCACGGTCGAGCCGGAACCGCCGTGATTGCAGCGCGCGCGCGCGGGTGCGATACGCCAGAATAGATGCTGCAGTCTGACTGTTCCAAAGTGGTGAGGGTCCCGCTCGTCGTCTGCCTGCTTGCCCTCGGTTGCGCGCCCGTGCTGCTGGACGCGCGAACGAAGCCGGCGCCGTTGCCCACAATGCGAACCGAGCCGGCCCCGGCGCTCTCGCCACCCGGTCTGCCAGCCGTGATCGTGGCGGAATTGGCGGCCCCTGATCGAGAAGCCCGCTTTGCACGCAACGGAGTTCACGGGCTCTTGGCGACGCGCGCAGGCGGGCAGTGGGTGGTCGGACCGGTGCGCATCGATGGCGACGCCGAGGGCGCGTTATCGACGAGTGCAACCCGTGGCGGGATGCAGCCCATCCAGGCAGCCTCCGAGAACACGCCCGCGGCACTGCATCGGCACGCCAACGGGTTCTTGCTTGCCTGGGTCGAGCAGGCCTCAGCCAACGACGTCCGCGTGATGGCGCTCGCGCTCGGACCGGAGGGCAAGCCACTCGGCCCCGCACGGGTTGCCGGACGCTCGACTCAAGCCATCGACTGGGTGGACGTGCTCGGAGAAGGCGGTGCGACGTTCATCGTTTGGGATGCGAAGCGGGGTGCGAAGCGGACAGTCGAGCTCGCCGCGTGGGGCAAGGATGGCCCGAGTGACGTGCTCACGCTCGAAGGCGGGCGTGGCTGGCACGCCGTCGCCGGCACCGACGCCCTGTGGTTCGCGAGCGTGTCCGAAGGCCTCGAACCCGGCGGCTCGGTGAGCCTCGCTCGTGTCGTTTC